>JBATYS010000523.1:0-6483 GCA_049674205.1 Candidatus Aminicenantaceae bacterium | reverse complement strand
GGAAAGCGCATAAAAATCCTCGATGGGAGAGTTGAACTGACCGAACCCGTATCACCCATCAAACCAGGGGAAATTTACGCTTCTAAGAAAGAAGGGCTTGCTGTGGTCTGCGGTGACGGAAATATCTACACTATAGACCGACTGCAGCCAGAAAACCGGAAAGCCATGAGTGCCTACTCTTTCTATCTTGGAGCAAACATCAAGCCTGGTGAATCCTTCGAATGATCCAGATTGAAGATGAATTATTCACGAGCCGAGGTCGCTGCAAAGGCGAGGCAGTGGCCCATGAAGATGTAGTGAACTACTTCGAATGGGCAACAATGAAGGCTTTGTAGTGAGATCGGTTCGCCCGTAGGGTAAAAGATTCTGGCATTAAAATAGTAAGAGGTTTTGGAATATAAATTTGTCAGAAGCTTTTATGAATAATTCAGATTAGTTGTCGAGGATGTAATACCACGGATTGAGCCGTTTTCCGTTGAGGCGGACTTCATAGTGGACATGGGGACCCCTGGCTCTTCCCGTCTGCCCCACTAAACCTATAGTATCCCCTCTTTTGACTCTCTCGCCTGGTTTTACCATGTACTTGCTCAAGTGGCAATAGATCGTAACATACCCGCTGTTGGGATGGCTGATCTTGATTGTTTTTCCCCCGATTCTGTCTGTCTGGGTAGACAGGACCAAACCATCAGCAGTTGCCATTACAGGATTCCCATGATGCGTAGCGACGTCAACGCCAGGATGGAAGGTTCGTTTTCCTGTGAAAGGGTCGTCCCGCCAACCGAAAGGAGATGCCCAGTAGCCCTTCGTAGGAGAAATACTGGGCGTTGCGGCCAGCTCTTGCATTTGATTCTTATAAAAATTGGTAAGAGTGTTGAGATTAGTCCCGATCCCATCAGCTTTTTCGCTGATGTCTTCCAACCTGTTTAAATTCATTTGATGGTTAGATTCAGGGAGACTGACTTCTTGATCATTTTCACCCCCCCCAAGCCCGGGCTCAATTTCAATGACTTCTTGAGATTTTAGTCCTGCCATCACGTTGAGCTTCTGACGGTAACCTTCAAATGCATCGATCTTTGTATTCAGATCTTCTATGGATTTTTCATACCTATTCAGTGTCGCTTCTTGTTCTGCTTTAACCGCGCTCAAAGTCTTAAATTCCTGGCGCACTCCCCTCATCATGAAATAATCGACGAGGAAAACCACCAGAGCTATGAATATCACAGCTGTAATCCCGCTCAGAATCTTGATAGATTTATGAGAGAAAGTAACGACTCTCCTCTTACCTTTATGATGAGGTATAATAATCAGTGATAAAAACTTATTCGCCATGGATTTAACCTGTTACATATCATAATAATTCACATATCGATGTCAAGCGATTTGTTCATTTCTCGACTTTCTAACGAATATTCTCCTGGATCCAGGCCACTATCTCTTTAGTCGAAGTGCCCGGCAAAAATATTTCCGCGATCCCGATATTCTTCAATTTCTGCACATCCTTCTCAGGAATGATCCCTCCGGCAATAACCTTCACCTCTGGGATACCCTCTTCCTTCAATAAAAACATGATTTTTGGAAAGAGTACGTTGTGTGCGCCAGATAGAATGCTCAAGCCGATAACATTCACATCCTCCTGAACAGCAGCATGTACGATCTCTTCTGGCGTCCGCCTCAAACCCGTATAGATGACTTCATTTCCCGCATCACGCAAAGCCCGGCAAATGATCTTTGCACCTCTGTCATGCCCATCTAAGCCGGGTTTTGCTATCAGAACTCTGACCCGCTTCTCATTCATTCAGACCTCCTGATGGATATGTCATTAAGACCGATGCCTGTGCAGGCAAGGAGCATTCATCAGAATGGACAGCGTCTTTAAATTATTCTTCTTTCACTTTCAGGACAAGGTCATTCTCGCGAACAGGGCTTTCCACTTTCAATCCCGCCGATTCTCCAACTCTTATGGCATCTACAGGGCTGTTTTCCACCTGTAAGGATTGGACCTTCTGATAAAAATCGGTCGTATGCCCTTTAATGTGAATGGTATCCCCTACTCGGAGTTCTCCCTTGGTTGTTTCTATAACACCGACATTGATTTTGGAAAAATAGTGGGTAATTTTCCCTATTTCTTCCTCCATTTTAACCTCCTGTTCGCCTACTTTTTACGTTAACAGAAACCAAGTGCTTTCGCAAGTTTTCATTAAGCACAGAATACATCCTTGTTTCCGTGACAGGTGGATTAGACGGAAAAAAGAGGGAGTCACTGTCCTTATGAGTCGGATGGTGGTGGGTGGGGGGGTCTTCGACGAATAAGGATTGTGACGAGCTCCTGCTGTTATCATTGACTTGGAGGGATCACGGAAACAAAAATGATTTCTTAAGCACAGAGGACTGAGCCGCCGTTCACATTCAAAACCTCTCCCGTGATATGCCGCGCAAGATCAGAAGCCAGAAACAAGATCGGACCCGCAATATCTTCCGGAGGCGGGATTCGTTGGAGAGGGATACTGCTCTCCACTTTTTTGCGGAATTTTTTGTCACTGAAGACATCAGCACACATATCCGTATCCACCCAGCCCGGAGCCACACAATTCACACGGATACCGAACGGTCCCAACTCTACAGCGAGAGATTTAGTTAGGGTGATAACCGCTCCTTTGCTGGCCGCATAATGGGAATGATAGGCTTCTCCCCTGATACCAGCAGTTGAGGAGACATTAATGATCCATCCTCTTTTTCGCGCTTTCATAGAGGGGACTACAGCATTACACAAATAAAAGATGCTGTCCAAGTTCACTCTTATCGTTTCCTTCCATATCTTACCATCCATGCTGCCCATCTCGCCGTGTGTCCATATCCCGGCGTTATTCACCAAGATATCGATATGGCCCCAAGTCCCAAGAATGTGATCCACCATCTTGAGCAAATCCTTTTCCTTCGAAAAATCAGCTTGATAGGCCAAACATTCTCTTTCTAGAGAACGAACCTTGTCCTGGACTTCTTCAGCGGCATACTTCCGACTGGCATATGTGATGGCAACATCTGAGCCTGCTTTGGCAAACAGAATGGCTGTTTCAGCTCCGATCCCTCGTGAACCTCCTGTGATTAAAGTCTTTCTCCCCTTCAAAGAGATCATACCTCCTCCTTTATTCCCTGACTTTTTGATACCAAGATACCACGAATCCGTTCTTTTCTAATGGCCTGTCACGCATTTCAAACGGAGTTTTGAAATGACTGACTCCACATTTCTGTCAATATTCTAGGATAAAGTCTCCTAACTCGTGGAAAAGCAAGTATCGATAGACCTCTTCTTTTTTTGGAAGCACCTTTTTTGCCATGATGGAAAAATACTCGTCGGGTGCAGGCATCTTCCCCTTGAGAGCGGCGATTGCGGCCAGCTCAGCCGACCCCAGGTACACGCGCGCATCATCCCCCATACGGTTATCAAAATTCCGCGTAGAGGTGGATATGACTGTCGCTCCTGGAAGAACTCTGGCTTGATTTCCCATACAGAGAGAGCAGCCCGGGATCTCGGTCCGGGCTCCGATACTGGCATAAATGTTGTAATACCCTTCCTTGATCAATTGCGCCCTGTCCATCTTTGTGGGAGGTGTCAACCAAATACGAGTATCCAGATACCCCTCGCCCTCGAAGATCTTGCCTGCCGCACGGAAATGCCCGATATTGGTCATACAAGAGCCGATAAAGATCTCATCAATGGGATCTCCTGCGACTTCAGACAATAGCTTAACATCATCCGGGTCGTTGGGGCATGCAAGGACCGGCTCATGGATCTCGCTCAGGTCGATCTCGATGACCTCCGCATATTCAGCCTTATCGTCTCTGCGAAGAAGAAAGGGTTCGTCGACCCATTCCTGACAGGCCTTGATGCGACGTCGCAAAACATCGGAATCTTTGTATCCTTCCTGGATCATCTTCTTCATCAGGGCAATATTGCTTTTTAAATAGTCTGCTACACTTTTCTCAGAGATGGCGATCGTCCCGCTGGCAGCTGACCGCTCCGCTGTGGCATCCGTGAGTTCAAAGGCCTGTTCCACAGTTAAATTGGGCAAGCCCTCCATCTCCAGAATACGGCCATTAAAAACGTTCTTTTTGCCCTCTTTGGCAACAGTCAGAAGACCTTTTTGAATGGCGAAATAAGGAATGGCATTGACCACATCCCTGAGAGTGATGCCAGGATTGAGCTGTCCCTTGAATTTAACTAATACGGACTCAGGCATTGCTAAGGGCATTGTCCCCAGTGATCCGGCAAAAGCCACAAGACCCGATCCCGCCGGAAAACTCAAACCGATGGGAAACCGCGTGTGAGAATCCCCTCCTGTTCCCATGGTATCCGGCACAAGAAAATGATTCAACCAGGTGTGGAGTACGCCATCCCCAGGCCTAAGGGCGAGGCCTTTTAAGGCAACTATAAATTCGGCTAAAGATTTATGCATGTTCACATCTGCCAATTTTGGATAGGCAGCCGTATGACAGAAGGTCTGCAAAAAAAGATCGGACTGGAACTCCATGCAGGCCAGCTCTTTCAGCTCATCCGCGGTCATCGGACCTGTCGTATCTTGGGAAGCCACAGTCGTCATCTTCGGCTCACACGCAGAACCAGGCAGCACACCTTCCACCCCACAGGCCTTTCCGACAATTCTTTGGGCCAAGGTGTATCCTTGGCCGTCTTTTGGAGTTGGATTCTCTATCCTCGTGAAAAAATCCGCTTCATGCATGTCGAGAGCGGCGCGGGCTTTTGCCGTGATCGAGCGCCCGATCATCAGGAACAGACGGCCGCCCGCCCGGTATTCATCCTGAAGAGTTGCCGGGTCTAATTCAAATACGGACACTTCCTCTCCTTTTTCATCGGTGATGGTCCCCGCCTGAGTATCAAGCGCAATGACATCACCGGTTTTTAACCGCGTGACATCACATATGATCGGCAGGCCGCCTGAATCCTCAACTGTGTTGAAAAAAATCGGAGCAATAAGCCCGCCAAGAACCACACCGGCCCGTCGTTTGTTGGGGACAAAGGGAATATCCTCCCCAATGTGCCACATCACGGAATTTGTGGCGGATTTTCGTGAGGACCCTGTACCGACCACATCTCCCACAAAAACGACCCGATGTCCCTCACCACGGAAATGTCCTATGGTATCTATCACCCCCGGAAACCGAGTTTCACCCATGGAAAGTGCATGAAGAGGAATATCCGGTCGACTCCACGCATGTTTAGCCGGAGAAAAATCATCGGTGTTAATCTCCCCGTCAACCTTATAGACTTTAAGCGTCAGTTTATCCGGGAACTCCGGTTTGGAAAGGAACCACTCCCCATTGGCCCAAGACTCAAGAACATCTCTCGCGTAAGAGTTGTCTCCGGCCATGTCTGTAACTTTGTCGAAGGCATTGTACACAAGTATCGTTCCCTTCAAAGCCCGGGCCGCCTCTGGAGCCAGTTCGTCATTTTCAAGCAGGGCGATCAAAGGTCCGACATTAAAACCCCCGAGCATGGTGCCCAGCAACGCCACTGCATCCTTTTTATCCAAAAAGGGAGATGACACCCTCCCACAGGCTAGATCATTTAGCCACCCAGCCTTGACTTTGGCTGCAAGATCGACTCCTGGAGGGATCCTGTTCTTAAGGAGATTGAGAAAAAGGGCTTCTTCCCCCCGGGGTGGATTTTGAAGGATCTGACAGAGCTCCCGTGTCTGATCAGGATCCAGGGGTAAGGGTGGAATTCCTTGAGTCTTTCGCTCTCTTTCATTCTTAAAATAGGTGTCTAGCATTGCTTTATCTCCCAATTTTTCCTGAATTATTCATAAAAGTTGCTGACAAATATGTATAAAACCATTACTAAAAAAAAATCAATATCTTATTGTTAGCATCTTTTACCCTTTGGGCGCCGCCCCAACCTACCCACCAATCTCACAGCATCGGCTTCGTTGTAGCTCACGTCAGGCGGTAGTCCACTACAGCTTCATGAGCCACTTCCTCGCCGCCACCTTAATGTTGGGGTGGGGCGGGTTGGCCGTGAATAATCCATCTTTATCCTGAATTATTCATAAAAAATGTCGATATTAATCAGAGCAGATAATATATACCAGAATACACTCCGAGTTCAAATATCCCCACGTAAACATCAATTACACAAGTCAAATCGGATTACAAAATCCGAAGAACAGGTCATTTTTTTTATGATTTTCCTCTGGATAAAATCATAGTGGATAAAGAATAAATATTTATTTGAGGAAGTGAGTTGATTTTAAGTTTAAAAAGTTATAATATTTTTCTTCATTTTATATTCTATATGGAGGAATAATTATATGGATAACGCCATCACCGATCGAGCGAAAGAACACTTCAACAAGATTGTCGTCGAACAACTCTCCCGTGTCGAACGCATGAAAGAGTCAGTTGAATGGATTGATTTCACTCAAGTCAAGCCCATCATTATCGGAATCCTCGGTGGGGACGGGATAGGCC
>JBATYS010000522.1:0-5428 GCA_049674205.1 Candidatus Aminicenantaceae bacterium | reverse complement strand
CTTCATGCCCGATCATATGTCAAAATCAGTGGAATGTTCAGAGCAAGATTCAGGATATCATCCGTCTCATGAATGTACCTTAGGTCTCGACGGAATTACCTGCTTTCTTCCATTCTTCCCAGTTCCCTGGGTAGGCGAGCACATTAAAGAAGCCGAAATCGATGAATTTTTGCTCTGATCCCGAATCAGAGTCGTCATGAGGAAAAGACTCCTTCATGTGAAAGGTGAGAGGTCGCGTATTAGAGGAGCTATGCTGAAATGCCTCAGGAAGGTTCTAAGTTTGTGTACTTGAGGGACCCCACTCTTCACTTTTCCAAGTCATAAGGCAATTCAATTGGTCTAGATTTTAGTGTATAGGTTACAAGTCCACAATCCTTCAATACAGTATTTTATCAAAGTCAAATGGTTTGGTTCTGTAAACATCCCATATTTTTGTAGCTTCCTCTTCTGCCCATCTAAATGGGTAAATGGGGACGGGCCACACTATCTTACTGAAATTATTAAAGATATGTCCATTTTTCCCATGGATTATCGGCTTAGAATAACATTTTTGGCCCTAAATCCGTTGGTTTAAGGGCTAGAAACAAGTTTTTTCTACAATCCTCCTCAGTTAAACGACAAAACAAATGCACATTCTGAGAAGGGACTGCAATGGCTGGACGCAACGAATCACAAGGCACAAAATTTCGTATTTGTGTTGTCTTCTATCTTTGGCTATGGCTGCTTATCCTCTCTCTACCCTCTTGGGCAAAATCCTCGCTTATGCCGGAAAAAGTGACGGGTGTCTATTTCCCGTCAAATTGTCTTTGTGGGCGGAGCTTTGAAGGGATTGTTCACTACATGGACGCCGCGGGATTGAATATGGCTGTGCTACACGCCAAAGACCCAAAGGGCAGGATTTTTTGGGAATCGAGTAATAATATAGCGGTAAATATGGAAGCTGCATCCCACTATGCTCCTCTCGAAAAAGCGGTACAAATCCTCAAACAAAAAGGCATATGGACCGTTGCCAAACTGGATGTGTTTCAGGATAGCCTTCTAGTCACAAATCATCCCGAAATGGGAGTCGTGGACTCCAAAACAGGAGAATTGTGGGCTGATAGGAAAGGTCTCCACTGGGCCAATCCCTATGACCGAAGAGTGTGGGAATACACGATCGCTCTCTGTTTGGAGCTTATAGACATCGGGATCGATGAGATCCAATTCGATTATGTTCGCTTCCCCAGTGATGGAGACTTATCTGCTATCGAATACCCGATCATCCTCGAAGGCACATCACATGCAGAGTGTATCGGGAGATTTCTCGCCTATGCGAATTCACAGATCAAACCTCTGGGCACAACCATATCCGTTGATATTTTTGGTTTGATCGCGTGGAAGGCTGAGGATTTCGGCGTAGGCCAGGTTTTGGAGAAGATCGCCCCGCATGTAGACGTGCTCTGCCCAATGCTCTATCCTTCACATTTTCCGGACAATTTCTTAAGCCTCAAAAATCCAGGCCAGTATCCGTACAGGATCATGAAATTAAGCCTTGAAGAGATGAAGAAGCGGACGAATAAAGATATCCGGCCCTGGATACAGGGTTTTTGGTACACACCCGAGGAGATCAACGCTCAGCTCAAGGGTGCTAATGATAGCGGCATTCAGAATTGGACAGTGTGGAATCCGACCGGCCGATACGCCCAGACGTTCAATGCTCTTGAGGATAGCATGGGCATTCAATTTCCCGAGCCAGAATTCTATCCGACACTCGAAGAACTAAGAGACCGGGAAGACCTGGTGACGCAGGGCCGGGCGAAGATCATCAACCACACGAACTACCGCAATGGCTACTCGATCATCTCACTCGACGAATCAGTCCATGGTGGGCCGAACGAATACGCCACAATCATAGACGTCCTATCCACACTGGATGAGAGCATCATCGATCGGATCCTGATTAACCGTGGCCTTGTTGTCTCTCACTGGACCAACCACTACACAAAGACAAAACACATCACAAACCTTATCATCCAAGACCTCAACACCAATCCGCGCCGCATGCGCCCCACTCCCATCTACATCGATTGGGAGGGAGAAAGTATTTTTAAAAAAACGGTCCCATCAGAAAGATTAGAGCTTTACCTAAGTCACATAGAGAATCTGAAATCAGTCATAGCTGGATCGCAACGCTAAAGCCACTCCATAAAAAATCACCTCATTTGACAAACGCTCTGGAAATATTTATATAAAGAGTACTCGATAAGGAGGTGTGGGGCAACAAAATCAAAACTTATCTCCCATTTCTTCACAGAGCAAAGGACAATGAAAAGCACATTAATGAAAACTAAGTCATGTGAGGACTGCCCATTTTTCGAGCGAATCAGGTCCCCTGTGGACACTCATTACAATTGTCGATACTACAATAAAGGCTCATATTCAATGGAAGATAAGAAGTTCCCATTCTGCAAAGTGGAATGTATTTTTGTGACTGAGAACGACTGAAGAACATGAAAATAGAGGACTATGCTTTCGGAAGCATTAAGATAGACGGTGAGGTTTTTCACAACGATTTATGGATAATAGATGGGAGTATTAAAAAGAGGGACAAAAGTATCGCCAAGAGCAAATTCGGCACATCCCACAGGATATCGAGGAAAGAGTTAAAAAGAGTAATGACATCAACAACAAGAAGGATCATTATAGGTTCCGGAAATTCAGGTTTAGTATCTCTGACGAATAACGCACAAAAATATTTAGAGGAACAAGGAATTGAAGTGGAAATGTATAAGACCGGGGAGCTTATCCAAAAAAACATTGAGATCAGAAAAACTGATGCTGGAATAATCCATTTGACGTGTTAGGTAACAATTATTTTTTCTGAGTGAGTTCTATACAGCCCAATAACACTTCAAATCGATCGAAATCGTCAGAGAATTTTCATTTTCATCCAGCCTGAGGTGTTAAAAAAATTCGCAACAGCACTGCCGGGAGGGACTAAAAGATCACAGGCTTCACGAGTCTCATCATCGAGTTCCATATCTAACACGGGCAAGAAGTCTTCCAGGTGTTCCATGGTGCGCGGGCCGATGAGCGGGGCGGTCACACCAGGCTGGTCTTTACACCAGAGGATCGCGAGCTGGGCGGGTGAGATGCCGATGTTTTCAGCGATTATTGCGAATTCATTCGCCACAGCGATTCCTCTTTTTGTCACGCGCTCTGCATAGAATCCTCCCCGATAGGCCGCCCGAGAATCATCGGGGTATTTTTTTGCGTCCTTATACCGTCCTGCCAACACGCCCATGGCTAGAGGCGCCCACGCAATAATTCCGATCCCGTGCCTTTGACACATGGGGACGAGTTCGTTTTCGATGCGCCGGTCCAAGAGATTGTATGGAGATTGTTCGGATGCATATCGTACATAACCTTTTAATTCGCTCACCATGAGTGCCTCCATCACTGCCCAGGTAGGATGGGTCGAACATCCGACATATCTGATCTTTCCTTGCCGGACGAGGTCATCCAAGGCACGCAGCGTTTCGTCAATAGCGATAGTCGGCCAATGCCGATGGATCTGGTAGAGGTCGATGTAGTCAGTTTGGAACCTCCTGAGGGAGCCTTCACAAGCTCTGATGATGTTTAGGCGGCTGTTTCCATGTTCATTGATGCCTGTGCTGGGCACAAACTTGTCGAGGCTTTGTCCGGGGCGGCTCTTTCCGAAATCGACTTTTGTGGCGAGGAGAACCTGATGGCGTCTTTTGTTGGCCTTGAGTGCACGGCCGATTATTCGCTCCCCTTCGCCTTCGGCATAAACATCGCCCGTATCCAGAAGATTGATGCCCGCATCAAGAGCCCGGTCGAGCATATGCACACACTCTTCTTCAGGAGTGGGATCAGCAAAATTATCGGTGCCAAAGCATATGCAAGACACTTTCACTCCTGTTCGGCCCAAATTTCTGTATTCCATCTTCTCCTCCCAAAAAAGGCGTTCTGATATATCTGCAAACAAAAAGTTTAACTATAGATATAGAGGAAGATCCGTCATTTGACAAGGTTTGTGATTAGTCACCCCTAAAATTAGAGAAAATCACCCTCACAATCACCTTTAAAGGCGATTTACTCACTTAACATAATCGGTCAAAATAGATATCTTCGACAGAAATTTATCTGGAGGTTGCTGTGGAGAACAAGCGTAAGGAAAAGCGATTTGAAGAAAACAACAAAGTCGTAATCCAGTTTGCGCTTGAACGCCATGAAGCAAACAACAGCACTGGAGTCAATGCAATCACACGTGACATTTCCTTGGGGGGTGCAAAAATTCTTTCCCCTAAATCGTATCCTGTGGATACTGTG
The DNA here is from genome assembly GCA_049674205.1 of Candidatus Aminicenantaceae bacterium. GTDB lineage: Bacteria > Acidobacteriota > Aminicenantia > Aminicenantales > Aminicenantaceae > WTAW01. Next base: position 1,096 of record JBATYS010000522.1, on the reverse strand, counting down.
ATGCGTATCGAGATAAGCTTATCGAAATCAGGGCAAATCGTAAAACTCGACGGAATCGTAAGGTGGTCAAAACTTTCGCCCGATGAAGAAACCTTTGAGCTCGGTGTCGAGTTTTTACATAAGATTTCAAAATCCGTCATGTCTCTTATCCGGCACCTATACGGAGGGGATCAGGATATTCCGGCCATTATATCTTAGAGTCCCCTTTTTATACCCAAAAAACTCCTTCTAAGACCATATTTCTCCTCAAAATCAAACCTTATTCCTTTATAATGAATAAGATAGTGTGGCCCGTCCCCAATTTCCGTCAAATTCTATGAAACACTCTTGCCCCACTCCCGATAACAATCGAAGCATTTACGGGAAATTTCCTATCTGAAACTAATAACGGTCTGCAAATTCTCATTATTATGTTGAAGATTCACCCTATATTTGAGACACTTAGTCTAAATGGAATATTCCAAGGAGGGACAAATGCATAAGCCTATTCCCAAATCCTACTTAAGTATGGTAGTTGTGCTCGGGTCAGTATGGGGTCTTTCTGAGGCCGCTCTGGGCATGGGACTGCGGAGCTGTGCGGCTTTTGTGTCCGGTTCGATCATGACAGGAGTTGCACTCTTCTTTATGGCTGCGGGTTGGGTAGTCTCCAAAAGAGTTATCGGCGTCTTTCTTATGGTGTTGATCGCTGCACTCTTTAAAATGTTCGATGCGCTGCTCCTTACGCTACCCCTAAAACATGGCGCCATCGGAAATCCCATATTTGCCTTTGTCATGGAAGCCATCGCATTTGTAGTTATTATCTCAATACTCAAGGAAAATATGGCTAAAAAGCCTGGGGGACAAGCCCTGCTCGGTGGACTGGCCGCAGTGTTGGCCGTAAATCTATTTCCATTAGTCAAATTCGCTACAGGAGTCCCAGCGTGTGTGGTTGCGGGGACTGGTTATCCCCTCTCGCTCTATTACATCCATTTTGCAGTACTGACATCCTTAGTGACCGCTCCCCTGGGATTTTGGGTCGGAGCAAAAATGGAGGCCTTTGAGATTCGATTGACTGAAACCCAGTCGCTGAGAAAACTGAACACCATCCTCTCCCCTG
>JBATYS010000521.1:0-4121 GCA_049674205.1 Candidatus Aminicenantaceae bacterium | reverse complement strand
AGCTAAAGAAAAACGTCGTACTGCTTGAAAGAGATAGGGTCGGCGGGACATGTATGAATTGGGGATGCATCCCGACCAAATACCTTCTCCAGCAAACAAAGATCTATAAAGATGCGATAGATAACGCAAACATCGATGGGCCCCTTGATTCATTGTCTTGTAACTGGCAGCGTTTGCAAGAGGGGAAAGAAGAGATCGTTCAAAAGTTAGTGAAGGGGATAGAGCTTTTACTCAAGCAGAATGGAGTGACTGTTCTTAGAGGAGAGGCATCTCTAAGAAAAAAAGGGGAAATCTGGATCCAAACGGGGGCATGCGAGAGCCAAGTCGAAGCGGATAAGATCGTTCTGGCGACCGGAAGCTGCCCGAAAGAACTTCCCTTTTTGCCCTTCAACGGGACCGAAGTGATCGACAGCAAGAGAGCTCTTAGCTTGGAGACGATCCCTAAAAAGCTGCTGATCATCGGTGCCGGTGCTATCGGTCTCGAGATTGGGACGATCTTTCTGCGATTGGGCACTGAGGTGGTTGTCCTCGAGATCATGCCTACTATTCTTCCGGGAATCGATGTCCAGATGGCCCGACGGCTGCAAAGGATTCTTAAGAAACAGGGCATGGAGATCTACACAGAGATGAAAATTGAAGATAATGATGTCCAGAAAGGACACGTCGTGTTACGGGGGACATGTTTAAAGAATAATTCCCCTTTTTCTTATAAGGGAGAAATGGTTCTTTGTGCAACCGGGCGGACACCCAATACAGGATTCTTCGCTGGAGCAGATGACTCCCTTGTTGTGGATGATGCGGGTTTCGTGCGGGTCAATGGCTATCTTGAAACAGGAATTCCGGGAGTTTATGCCATTGGAGACCTCATCGGGGGAAAGCTTCTCGCGCACAAGGCCTCGCATGAAGGCATTTTCGCTGTGGAGAATGCGTCGGGATCACAAAATGTTCTGGACGTCAACGCCCTTCCCTCGGCTGTTTTTACAGATCCGGAGTTTTCCTGTGTCGGGCTCACAGAAGAAGAGGCTAGAGAACAGGGAATGGAGCCACAGGTCGGCCTCTTTTCGCTTCAGGCTTCAGGAAGAGCCATGACGATGGGAAAACAGGATGGTTCAGTCAAAGTTGTTGCCGATGTAAAGGACAGGGTTATCGGGGCACAGATCCTTGCGCCCAATGCCAGTGAACTCATTCCAGAATTAACGCTCGCCGTGAAAAAAGGCCTCTCTCTCAAGGATATCGCCTCGACCATCCATATTCATCCCACGTTGTCCGAGGCTATCATGGAATCGGCCATGAATGCTTTTGGTGAGGCGATCCATATACTCAACACTTAATTCTTGTATGGCAAGCAGACATTTCAAGTCAATCGTAATAGTGATTACTTTTTAAGCTAGAATCAGAGGAGATGTTTTCGCTCCTGTCAGATTTTTCACGCCTGATCTCTCTTAGTATTATTCTTATCCGCCCTCTTGAATTAACCGTGCTCACACAGTCCTCGGGGTCGATTCCATCGACTCCCCTCGAAGAACAATTTGGGAAGGCTAAATCTTCTTTTATGTCGCTCAATCCATCATCTCTGATTCTATATAAAACAAATGATCGTCCCTGGTACTCATTGTTAGTATGAGCTCAATTTTGAATACAACACAGATTCGCAATGCTACTATGCCATTTCAGAAAATTGACATAATAAGGGTGGAGAATTACAATAAGCCTCCGGCTAGACGATGAAAGTCACAGAGAAAGAATACTTAAGCGGTTGGTATGCCAAAGAAAAGGATGATAAAGGCCCGTTCCGTTGGATGGGGAAAGAGGCATTCGTATCATTCAAAGAATATCCCATTCCCGGCAAAAAATTTCTGCGCATCACGGCAGGGCACTCATTCCCTGATAAAGAGCTTCCAATTATGGAAGTTTTTGTGAACGACAAGAAGATCGGGAGCCGGGAGGTCGAAGCCGCTTATGCTCCATACGTCTTCTCTTTTGAAAGCTCGGGTGATCTCAACATTGAATTGAAACTGAGCCGTACGGTCCAAGTGTATGGTGACCCCAGAGGCATGGGGATAATGGTGAGAGATATCGAGGTCCTCTTGCCTTCTGAGATCGATATCTTCCTGGATGGGTGGTATCTGCCCGAATACTCCTTTGAAGCTCATGAGGAAGATAAAGGGCGCTGGATGAAAAAAGAGGCTAGATGTCTTTTTCAAGACCTTCCCAAAGATACCGAGAAATATTTGCTCGTCGAGGCTGGTCATCCCTACGAAGGTGCTGATAATCCTGTGTTGACGGTATTATCAGAGGGTCAATCGATCGGCTCCAGGGAAATCCTGCCCGGAGAAACCAAGTGCTATTTCTTGCTCGACTTTGCGTCGAGCTCTTTTGAAATAGAGTTTCGGCTGGACCGCGTTTTTTCTCCGGACATCAGTGGCGATTCGAGAAAATTGGGTATTTTCATTAAAGATATTCAGGTAGTTCTGCCTGATCAGAAGGGTCCGCTCTACGACTATGGTTGGCATGAGTGGGAACATGACGAGTTTTTTCCGTACGCCTGGATGAAACAAAAGGCCCGCGTGTTCCTGCCCGCCCAACAAGTGAAGAGACACAGGTTCATTTCTTTTTACGCATTTTCAGAGTATGCCAATTACAAGCAGGCCCTTCGCTTGGAATTAAATGGAGAGGAGCTGGGTGTTTTCCCTCTGATAAAGAGCTGGAATTTCTACAGTTTTCCTCTTCCTCCCGTTCAAAACGATCAAAAGGGGACAAAGGGATATGAGCTTGTACTGAATTTAACCAGGCTATTTCCGGAAAGGTATCATAGGGAAGACCCGAGAGAGTTGGGAGTCAAGATATCGCCGATCAAGTTTCATGATGAAAACGAAACACATGAAGGATTCTTGTTTTTCCATAAAAATGCCATGTTGAACTATGAGGAACGGAAACGGGGAGAAACGGAATTAAAATCATACCCGATCAATCTGGGCATTGACCTGTTTGCCAAATGCAACATGAAGCCACCATGCGTGTATTGTCTGTGGGACTGGATGAAAGAAGAGGAAGAGGGACACATCGAGACTGTTGTGGATGAGAAGACCTTTGAGGAATATGGGCCCTTTTTCCAGTCGGCCCGCTTGCTCATCAACTGTTCGATCGGAGAACCCCTCATGCATCCCCGATTCGAGCAGATCATGGAGTACTGTTCAGATCACAACAAGATCATGGAGATCTCAACAAACGGCCAAGCGTTCACCAAGAGGACGATCAAAGCTCTAGTCGGTAAGCCCATATACCTCTATATTTCTCTGGACGCTGCGACAAAGGAAACCTATGCCAAGATAAGAAATGACAGGTGGGAGTCGATTTTTCCCAACCTAGTCCTTTTGAATGAAGAGCGGAAGAAGAAGGGAAATCTCCCCAAGCTCCATATGGTTTTTATGCCAATGAGAGTGAACAAGAATGACCTGGAGGAATATTTCCGTTTATGCCAGAAGATCGAGGCCGATGCGTTAATCCTTCGTCCTTTGCTCGTGTTGAACAAACCCAAGATCGAACGCGAACGGGGGGGATATCTTTTTGATTACAAGAATGAGCTTTTGTCGCGAGAGGAATTGGAAGAAATTTTTAAAGTGAGCAAAGTCTATTCAAAAAAGTATAGTGTTCCTGTCGCCAATCAGTTCAGTTTTGGGATGCGTGATGAGGAACAATTTAAGGGCAAGGAAGCCGTAGACCTGGAAACTCAGCGATTTTGATCGGTATGAAACGATGAAAAATGAAATCTTGAGCAAACCCGGGGATAATAATCAAGTGGATCGGTGCGAAGGTGTTGAAACAGAACGCTTCGAAAATGACATCGGAGAAACCGGCATGCCTCTCTGTAGGGAGCCATGGGAAAACCTGTACATCTTGAGGCGGGGTATTCTTCCCTGTTGTTACGGAAATCCGGTCGGCTACTCCTTTCCTGATTATGCGGAAGCTTGGAATTCCCCGGAGATCCAGGAGATTCGGCGATATTTGAGTCAGGGCAAGCTCAGCTCCTACTGTTTGGAATGCCTGGGATGCCCCATTGTCCAAAGGTACCTTGCCGAACATCCTCTTGAGAATCCGGCGATGAAGCAGCGGCCATTTGT
>JBATYS010000520.1:0-1591 GCA_049674205.1 Candidatus Aminicenantaceae bacterium | reverse complement strand
GAATTTGCCTAAAGAGATAAAAAACGCCGAAAGATGGCGGAGTTCGCTGTCACTCATCATGATAGATATCGATGATTTCAAGCACTACAACGATACATACCATCACTTAAAGGGGGACGAACTTCTTAAAGAAGTGGCGAATGTCATCTCACAGAATATCCGGAGGGAGAGGGATGGCGATTGGTGCTCGCAGTTTGAGGAGAGCGGCTCATCGATCGGTGATTGGGCTTCGAGGTTCGGAGGGGATGAATTCGCCATCATTCTGCCAGGAGCAGAGGACGAAGTTGCCCTCAAGGTAGCGGATCGAATCAGAAAAGTCTTTTCAGAGTTGACGTTTAAGCCCAAGGGAACAGCCGTCCATAAATCAATAAGTCTGGGCATCGCACACTGTTCCTACTCAGAGAGAGGGAAAAAAGGCGGCGATGCGTCGAAAAAAGGAACAACAGATTACGAGAAAGTGGCTACAGACCTCACAAATCTCGCCGATGCGGCACTTTTTAAAGCCAAAAGCATCGGCAAAAACACGATAGAGATCGCATCCAAAGGGATAAGTCTCTCCCGATAAAGGGGACTGTCACCTTTTTCCAGGGGTAGAGAAAAAAGGGGACTGTCACCTTTTTGGTTCTGAACAGACCGCCAGGAACAGTCCCAGCACTTATCAATCTCTGAAATTGGAATAGAGGGGATAAACTCTATTGTTTGAAGCCAGGGCAGGCCCTGATGCAGACGCCGCAAATGTGCTGACCGACGACACCACTGTTACGGAACTCTTTCAACTTATCAAAACACAGCCAGTGGTCGAAATCAGTCACATCCTCATGTATGGCTTTTGCCGGACAAAGGCTGATACAAGCGCGACAAGAACCGCAATCCTGGTCGAGTGATTTATCCGTTGCAAGAGGCATATCTGTCAGAATGGTGACCAGCCTGAACCTTGATCCTTTATCGGGATTCACGAGAAGATTATTTCTGCCGATCCAACCCAATCCTGCCAAATAGCCTATTTTTTTGTGCGAAACGTGGCTTTGCTGTTTTTTCCAATCCGTGATCTGGGAGGCAGGGATGGGAAGGGCCTGAAAACCTAAATCTTGAATCTCAGATGCCACAAGGAAGGCTCCTCTATCGAGGAAAAAGTTCAATTGCCGATAGTGATGAAAATAGAGAGTGGTGGGCCGGTCTTTAATTTCCTCGATCACTGCATCCAACAGTCTCTTTCCGAGGGCGATTCCTCGTGAGAATTTCTCTACCGAAACCTTAGGGAGGTTGAATTCATGTTTGATCTCTGCAATGTCTGCCACTCCAAAAAGTGAAAAGCCCAAATCAACAGAGAATTCTTTAAGTTTCTCGTAATTGTTCTTATCCTCAGTCATGAGAAATCATTGTACCGGTGGATCCCATCAGAGTCAATCAGGATACCAGATAAACCAAATATGTTTGAAGCTGATGGATCTTTCGGAATTCGTATAATCGACTTAGCCGATATGTCTAAAATTTGACTTCATTCTTACCCTTTGTTATAAGGTTTTATCCAGAGGTTAAAAAGATGGAAACATATGACAGTTGGTTGAATAACACCTTAGAAAGTTTTGCC
>JBATYS010000519.1:0-1769 GCA_049674205.1 Candidatus Aminicenantaceae bacterium | reverse complement strand
CTTAGAGGGAATTTCATTGCATACAGCACAGAGATCAACAGGAAATTGATCAGCCGATCTTTCAAAGGTACAGATTTTCTCAAAAACACACCTGATGCGGTCATGGATCAGCGAGCCAAATACCCCGAATCCATCATCTGTCGGGAGAAAAAATAAATAAATTGGGGACTGTCACCTATTTTTCCCTCTCTATGTTTTTTAGGCTTTCAATGTATCTTTTGCAGCATCCCAGCGGATAATTTTCTTGTTCTCGACCGATAGATTAATCATGTGGGCACATGATGCGGCGTAGTGTCCGACAGTAGCATCTTCTTTTGTTGCAGTTCCATTTTTAACAGCATCAAAGAATTCAGCCAGATGAAGTGTTGTGTCGTCCACCCCCTCTGAGCGATAGATCTCAGCGTCTGGGATCACTTTAGGATCTCTGGTCCAGGGCATTTCCTCCTTGCGGATTTTCGGATCTTCGTAGTAGGCATCCTCAAGCTTTGAAGGCCAACTGTTCACGATCCATCCATTATCCTCATTGACGATCTCGGGCGAAAAAGAGAGCCTTCCATCGGTAAATTCAAGAGATCCTTCAGTGCCCATGAATTGAATTCCGCTGCCCCCTAACTTCTGATTATTAAAAGTGGAGCTGATGCTGACCATAAATCCTTCTGGATACTCAAGAGATGCATTGAGTGTATCTGGCACATCACGGCTTTCCTTCCAGCGGTACAATCCCCCCATGGCCATGACGCTTGTACACATCTTCGCATCCATGATGTAATGGATGGTGTTGCAAAGATGGACAAATAGGTCGGTCGCAATTCCTCCAGAATAATCCTTGTAACAGCGCCACCGAAAAAACCGTTCCAGGTTAAAATCATGCTCGGGTGCTAGGCCGAGAAACATCTCCCAGTTCACAGTTTTGGGTGATGCATCGGGGGGAATTGGATAGATCCATGCTCCGCTCGATGTGTTCCGATTGTAGTAGGCGCGGACCATGGTGACCTGGCCCAGTCGCCCAGAAGCGACAATCTCTTTCGCCTTTTGGGATAAGACCGAACTGGCCCCCTGGCTTCCTACCTGAAAAGCCACTTTATTCCTTTTAGCCGCATTAATGATCTCAACTCCCTCTTTCACTTTGTAAGTCATCGGCTTCTCAATATAGATATGCTTTCCGGCATTTAAAGCATCGATGATCTGTTGTTTGTGCAGATGATCTGGCGTCGATATGACAACAGCATCGATACTTTGATCTGAGATGATTTCTTTGTAATTCTTGTACTCTTTTGCACGACTTTCAGTTCTTTCTATGGCTCTTTCCACTCTGCCTTTGTATGCATCACACACAGCGACAATTTCTGTGCCCTTTAATTGTTTGATGCTCTCCATGAGGCCCTGAGCCCGTGCTCCAACAGCAATCATTCCTACATTGATGGCATCATTGGGACCCGCCTTTGTTCTTTTGTGCTTCGCCCCATCCGGTGCCACAGTAGAGCCCTTCATCCCCAAACCGAGAGCTGTCGCACCCAAAGAGCTCATAATAATAAATTCGCGTCGGTTCAGTTTTTTTTCATGACTCATGACTCCCCTCCTCTTTTTCTCATCAAATGGATTACTTCATCACATCCTACTATTTCTTCCGTATAAAAATCTAGAATTAGTTTAATATTGGAAAATAATTCTGATTCCACCTGGAGAAATGATTCGATAACAAATAGGAGACTGATTTGCTTAGAATGGCTTTTTTGGGGGGGAAATGGGCCTTCTAAGGCTTTTATTTA
>JBATYS010000518.1:0-1536 GCA_049674205.1 Candidatus Aminicenantaceae bacterium | reverse complement strand
GTTCATGGCGTTTCATATAGCAATTTTTTCCTCTTGGAAATTTTGTCCAGCTGCACTTATTGCTTCTTTCCTATTAAACTCCAGGGCCTCTTTTAAGGTAACTTTGAGACTTTCTATAAGTTTTTTGCGAGATTTTTCCTGACAATTCACCCCGGGGACTTCTTCAATCCATCCAATCCACCAATTTCCCTCTTTCTTTATAACTGCGGTGTACTGATTATTCATAGGAGCACCTCTGTTTGCTTTCCCCATGATAGAGTAACCGTAAGAAAATTTCAATGTTGCACCTGGATTCTAAAAAATGTTGTCTCTATTCTATTCATAACATAAATCGATCAGTTGAAATGCCATATATTTGCAATAACTTATGCGCCATCTCAGGATTTTTTAAGTTTTTATGCCATAAATAATAACGAATAATAAGAGATCATTTTCTCATTTAAATTGGAGATCCAATTATGTCCGTGTAACATATTACAATTAGCACCTGATTAACATGTTTTTTTGCATTTAATAAATTGAGTTGTTAACGCATAAGTGGTAAGAATTAGGAATAGTAGACCATACAGTAGAGGTATTGTTAGGAGTAATGGCATCATGAATAAGACGAATGACAATGTAGTTAAGTTTCGCGAGGTTCAGCGCTTTCGACAGAAGTGGCTTTGGATCGCCCTAGTTGCAGTCTTGCTAAGCCTCATCATCTCTTTTGGGTACGGAATGATCAAGCAGCTCGTCTTCGGTCAACCCTGGGGCAACAGACCTATGTCTGATACCGCACTAGCAATAATCGGGCCGTTCCTGATATTGATGGGGATTGGTATTTCTTGGCTTTTCTATGGATTAAAGCTCCTCGTTGAAGTTCGAGAAGATGGGGTGCACATCAACTTTGTTCCACTGGTGCGTCGGACAGTACTGTTTGGGAACATAGTCAGTTGCGAGGTAAGGGCGTACAGGCCGATGCGAGAGTATGGTGGCTGGGGTGTTAAGTATGGCCGGGCCGGAAAAGCGTACAATGTCAGTGGCAACCGTGGTGTGCAACTGAAGCTGTCAAGCGGTAAGGGATTACTGATTGGATCACAACGCCCGGAAGAACTTGCACAAGCAATACAAGCGGGGATGAGGGGGTAGAAGAGGCGGAACTCGCTACTACGCTTTGCAGACCGCCCCTCGATGATCCGAGAGGTTTTATGAACAAATCCTGAAGAAAAAGCTTCCATCTATCTTTACCGTTTGACTTCAAATTATTCCTGTGTAAGGATTAGGGCAAGATCAAACAATGAGTTCCCTAGTCGGAAAAAAACTCAAACATTTTCAAATCGAGAAGTTACTCGGCAAGGGAGGAATGGGAGTTGTGTACCTTGGCCGGGATGTCCGCCTAGACAGGCCTGTGGCCATAAAAGTCCTCAGATCTGATTTAACCGCAAACCGGGACCGTCAGCGCCGTTTCCTTCAGGAAGCTCGCTCCGCTGCCGCTATTACTCACCCCGCGATAGCTCAGATATATGACGTAGACGAAGCCGACGGCATGACATTCAT
>JBATYS010000517.1:0-9953 GCA_049674205.1 Candidatus Aminicenantaceae bacterium | reverse complement strand
GATTATCTACCCGCATGAGCCACAGAACAAAAAGGCGGATGCGGAGAGAACAATCCTGGAAATGATCGAAAAACACGGAATCGAGCTCATTGCTGTGGGGAATGGAACAGCGAGCAGGGAGACAGACATATTTATACGCCAGGCAATATCAAAGATTAATGAAGGCAAACGTCCCATATGTGTTATCGTCAGCGAGGCCGGTGCCAGCGTTTACAGCGCCTCTAAGACGGCCGGTGAAGAATTCCCTGATTTTGATGTCACGGTACGAGGAGCAATTTCTATCGGCCGACGGTTGCAAGACCCCCTATCTGAACTCGTAAAGATCGATCCCAAGGCTATCGGTGTGGGCCAGTACCAGCACGACGTGAATCAGGCCGATTTAAAATCCGCTCTTGAGGAAGTTGTAGAAAGTTGTGTCAATCTTGTTGGAGCCAACCTCAATCTGTCTTCAGTTGACCTTCTCAAGTATGTGGCCGGTCTGAACCAGACAACAGCATCCAACATTGTGACCTTCAGAGAAAAGAACGGTGCTTTTGCCTCCCGGGAGGAACTGAAAAAGGTGCCAGGAATAGGTGAGAAATCATTCCAACAGGCCGCTGGATTTTTGCGCATCCCGGACGCGGCTAATCCTCTCGACAATTCGGCTGTCCATCCCGAGCGCTATTCCTTGGTCAAAGAGATGGCTTCTGACATCAAGATGCCCCTGGAGACAATCATAGGAAATGTTGATCTGGTTAGAGAAATACCCAAAGAAAAATTCATCTCTGAAGATGTAGGGCTTCCCACCATCGAGGATATCCTGCGTGAGCTTGAAAAGCCGGGCAGAGACCCGAGGGAGGAATTCCAGTATGCTCAATTTTCCGAAGAAATCAAGGAAATTACAGACCTTGAGTCCGGCATGGTGCTGGAAGGCACTGTGACCAATGTTACTAACTTTGGCGCATTTGTGGACATCGGTGTCCATCAAGACGGGCTGGTTCACATTTCGCAGATTTCAGATTGCTACGTGGACGATCCACGCAAATTTGTCAAAGTCGGACAAATTGTCAAGGTTAAAGTTCTCAAGGTGGACACCGACCTCATGCGCATTGCGCTCTCGCTCAAAATTTAGTTCTCATCGCAGGCAGGGGAGGAAGATTCGATAGGAAGTTAACCTTATTGTCTCTCACCTCAATCTCACCCAACTTCTCAACCGAAAAATCGTATACTATCATATAGAATAGAAACTGCTGATGGTTAATTCGATTTTCGAGTGACATTATCGGCCTTCTGACGTGTTTCATCATGTGGAAGGTCGAGATGGATAAGCTATTTCGGGATCAGAAAAAATGGAAATCAACATCGAGGAATATTACACACGATATGGTCCTATGGTCCTGCGGCGGTGCCGTCAGCTGCTCAGAGATGAAGAAAAAGCATTGGATGCCATGCAGGAGGTATTCACCAAATTGATGATCAGCAAAAAACGCCTAAAGGGGATTTACCCATCCAGTCTGCTTTTTCGGATCTCAACCAATGTCTGCCTCAACATGATCCGAGACCAGAGGAGCCACCGTTCGATCGATATCAGCACTGAAGATCTCCTGATCCAACTCGCATCTTACGACAAAGGAGAAGACAGATTGATCATCAGAGATCTGCTGGACCGGTTATTCCGAAAGGAAAAACAGTCCACGCGTGAGATCGCCACGTTACATTTTGTGGATGGGATGACTCTCCAAGAGGTTGCCAACGAGGTCGGCCTTTCGCTCTCTGGTGTGCGCAAGAGGATCCGAGAATTAAAGGCGCGCATCAAAATCAAGAAGGAGGCCTACAATGAAAACTAATCCTGTGAAGAGGTGGGAGCTGGAAAGGTATCTCCTCCATGAGCTTCCCTCAATACGAATGGACGAGATAAAAAAGGTTTTGGAAACGGACTCTGATCTCAGAGAGGAGCTGGCTGCCCTCGAACGCTCCAACGAAGAGATCCTGAAGCAATACCCTCCCGAAGCCGTAGTGCCCCAAATAAAGGCACAACTCCGAGCAGGACAAGAGGATAAGGCCAGACAGCCGGTCCTTCTCAAGCGTCTGCTCTATGCGACTCCTGTTTTTGCGGCGGCTTTGGTCGTCCTTTTTATCGTTTTTCAGAATCCTGGAGGCCACACTACACAAGATATTCAAGGGCTCCAGGGCACCCGGATCAAAGGGATTGAAAAAATCGATGTGTCAAAGCCCCACATTCTTGTTCATCGCAAAATCAACAACACAGTCGAGTTATTGGAGAGTGGAGATAAAGCCAGCGCCGGAGACCTCCTCCAGATCGCATACATGTCGGTTGGAGCGACCTATGGAGTGATCCTTTCCATCGATGGGAGGGGAGTGGTCACCCTGCATTATCCTGAATCAGAGGATAAAGAACCTATCCTGGAACAGGACATAAAGACGCTTCTGCCCACGTCCTATGAACTCGACGACGCTCCTGACTTTGAACGATTCTTTTTCATCACATCAAAATCGAAAATCGACGTGCAAACGATCTTGAACAGCGCAAACGTATTGGCTAAACATCCCAAAACATCAGAACTGGCAGAGCTCGATCTGCCAGATTCATTCAGTCAATATTCTCTCTTGATCAAAAAAGGAGAATAACAATGAAAGCAAAAAACATCATTTTACTCATACTGTTAGCAAGCCTTCTCAACACAGGATCCCTTTATTCTGGACAGGAAAAGAATAACCAGGGGCAGGATAAAGCCATGATCAAAAGGTTTGCCTTGGCAGTGGGTTCCAACAGCGGCGGCAAGGACCGTGTCCTTCTTCATTATGCCATCTCTGATGCGCAAGCCATCCTTAACGTGCTTGAAGAACTGGGTGGAGTGGAAGAGGACGATATCCTTCTCCTTGAAGAACCCGATGTGCGGACCTTCTACATGGAGATGGGAAAGCTTCAGACTCAGATCGAAAAATCCAAGGCCGATTACGGCAGGACAGAATTCATCTTTTATTACTCTGGTCATTCGGATGAAGACTACATCCTGTTGGGTGATGAGAAGATCTCGTATAAAAACCTGAGAGACACGATCAATGGCATCGATGCCGATGTCCGCATCGCCATTCTTGATTCCTGTGCTTCGGCCGCATTCACACGGATCAAAGGAGGAAAAAAGCGGCTGCCCTTCCTGATGGATTCGGCCTATGATATGCGCGGTTTTGCGGTGATGACTTCGAGCTCTGCCAACGAGGCCTCTCAGGAATCCGACCTCATCCGGAGTTCTTTTTTCACTCATTATTTGATCTCCGGAATGCGTGGTGCGGCGGATATGAGCCTGGATGGACGGATCACGATGAACGAAGCCTATCAGTTTGCCTTTAACGAGACGCTGGCACAGACGACAAAGACCATAAGCGGACCTCAACACCCGTACACCGACATCCAGATGTCTGGAACGGGCGACGTGGTCATGACAGATGTCCGGAGAGCCTCATCGATCCTGATTCTAGGTGAAAAGATCTTCGGACAGATATTTATCCATGACAGAGATAACCGACTGGTCGTTGAACTTACCAAACCTCCTGGACGGAAGATCGAATTGGGTTTGGAGGAGGGTGAATATCGCGTGATCAGCATCCCCGAGGGCGGTGTTTTCGAATCAACGATCAAACTGAAAGAAGGAGACGAATACGAGCTGACTCCCTCTGAGTTCGCAGAGACGGATGTCGAATACACCACTCCCCGCGGACGGAGAGCTGAACAGATCGAAAAACACACCGTTCTCCAGGGAAAATCCACATACCGAGTTTTCGGAGAAATCGGTTCCAAATCCACAGAGATAAATGGCGAGTATGGCCTGCTGATGGGAGGGAGTCTTGGTGTGACCATAAACCGGGTGTTCTCCATCGGTTTTGCCGGCTACGGTAAGGCCAATTTCGATCCCGGACTCCCTGGCTATGGCGGCCTCTTTTTTGCGTACAACTTTGCTCCCACAAAGAAACTCCACTTCCGGGCCACTGCTCTTGCTGGTTCTGGAACAAGTCGTTACGGAAGCATCTTTTATATCTTTGAGCCCGGTGTTGAGGGAGTCCTGAACATCTCCCAAGTCGTTCGGTTAACTTTTGGACTCAGTATGCCCCTGGTCGATAAAGATGACACTGGCATGGAGAACGCCACATTCAACATCGGCTTCCAGTTCGGCAAATAAAAAAAAGAAAAACTGATCACTCTGTCGTTACGGCGACCTCATCCATCCACAATCCATGGAGGTTGCACCTCTCGTAGGCTACCAACTTGCTGGGCACGGTTGTGATCTCAAAAATTGCCTCGGCCTTCTCGTCTGTGGGCTGAAACTCTTTTTCCCCGAGTAATTGGCCCTCACCATCTTTAAGCTTGATGTTCATGATGTAGTGTGGTGTCTCCGGGTTCATCTCATGGCTAACAGTCACCGTTACCTTCAATCCTGTCTCCATCTTCTCGTAAACGATCTGTGGAACATGACTGTCCTCTTTGCCGTCCCAAGCACCGGGGTCAGAACGGGTATATACGATCTCTTTAGCCTCTTCCGATGCCGGTTCTGTTTTCTCTGCTGCCTGCTCTTCCTCGACCGCCTTCTCCTCTTTAGTACAACCGGTAGGCAGCACAATCAGAGCTGCAAAAATCATTAAAATAAATACACCTAAGAATAAACGATTTTTCATTCTCTCCCTCCATACCTCAAAAACTTTTCTTCGGCTTTCAATATGTCATAATTTGAGAGCTTTTGCAAATTACGTCAGTGGCGAATAAAAAAGGTGACAGTCCCCTTTTTTGATTACCCCTGGAAAAAGGTGACAGTCCCCTTTTTTTTCCTTACCAGCTTCTATCATCTCAACAAACAGATATCAAGAGAATATGTCCCGGTGTCAAGGCATCCCATCCTCACATTTCCGGGGAGTGAGAAAAGGAGTGACATATTGATCCGTCAGATGTGTTCCATTTAAGTGGTTATCGGATACAACACTCACAGGAGGAAAAAATGAAAATAAAACACAAGATCACTATCACTCTCTTATCTGTGGTCCTTATCCTTATCGTTAACCCTTCATATTCTGCGGCCGCAACAGACACCACGGCATTCCTTGTCCTAAATGAGGAGATATTCGGTAAGATTACAATTTTTGACGAGGATGGAGATCTCGTTGTTGAATTGACCAAGTCGGTTGGTCGGAAACTCGAGTTGGGCTTGGATGAAGGCGATTATCTGATCGTCAACATCCCGGAAAACAGACCCTTTAAAGCCTGGATTACCCTGGAGGAAGGCACACGCATCGAACTGAACGCTAATGACCTCACTCCGGAGGGTGTGGAAACACGCCAAGAAAAAAAGCCGGAGTGTGAACCTCGATCCAGCACAAAGGAGCCCCAGTTCCCGAAAGAGACACTCCTCGGTGACGAAACGCACTCGCATTTTTATGGCGAGTTCGGCACAAAGACCACAGAAGCTTTTGACAAGTTTTCTGTTCTTGTGGGCGGTCAGCTGGGATGGACTTTTAACCACACCTTTTCCCTTGGATTTGCGGCCTATGCTAGAGCCGAGCATGAAAATGAGTATGGGTATGGAGACTGGGATTGGGATTGTGATGGTTACCGGTACTACGATTACAGAGGACCCGCCTATGGCGGCATCACGTTGGCCTTCATCTACCCCGCAAAAAGTTTGATCCATTTCAAAGTAGGGGCTTTATTCGGAGCCGGATATTCCTGGGATCGCCACTTCTACATCTTTGAGCCCGGTATCGATGTGGTGCTCAACATCTCTCAGATCATGAGGCTTCAAGCCGGCATAAGTTATCCCCTCACAGATAAAGCCGATATCGGCCTCGACGATGTCATGTTCAACGTGAGCTTTCGCTTCGGAAAATAATGTCAGAATCCCCCGGTGTAAGCTCGATATCGCGGGTAACGATGGCACAATGTGTGAAATGTATGTTTTTGCCCTCACACTCTATGTCCAGTGGCGTTTCAAGAAATGTGGCTGTGATCTTGGCTGTCAAGGACGAGTCTTTGGGCACTCGCACCTTCAGCTGAGGCCGAAGGTTCTTCGGCGGGAAACTGTACCAATACATCGTCACTCTCGTGTCTTTTCCATGGCTGTACTTCACACTGCACTCTTCGACCGTGATAGGCAGATCACATTCAACCTTGAGATTAACAGAGAAGGGTTGCTTCTCGAATTCTAACAACGTGTCTAGCTCCATGATCTTCTCGTCTCCATCTTCTTCAATCCGATAGGTGACATTATCTCTGACCCAGTCCATATCCAGCGTATGTTCGATCTTTCGATAACTCTTTCTCATATTCATGGTTTCCTGCTGGCCAGCAATGTCTGCGCTGATCTCCTTCAGATAATCAAAACTGACAAATTCCACGAATGTACTGTCTTCTTTGCCATCATATTTTTGATTGACCCGCACTTCCTGCTCCCACGTAGACGTGTAGCTGGGAACGGTCATCAGATAGATGGAACAGACAAGAATAAGCACAGCTATCGGAACGAGAGCCCAATTCAAACGAAACCGTTTGAGCCCAAAAAGATCCCCCTTATAACTTCGATAAACGGCAACAAAACCCAGCAGAAATGGCATCGCAAACAGGGTCATGAGAAAAATCATAGCCCCCGAAAATATCAATTCTGCCAAAAACGATCTCAGTTGCATGCCCATGAAGGCCACGGACCTGAAGATAAACTCATAGAGCTGGGGGATAAAAAGGAGGCGGACCATCAGATATGGTGACAATATAAAGAGCACACCTTTGAGCCATCCCCAAGGAACCAGGCATGCCAAGCTTAAAAGAAAAAATCCGGAAGCAGGATAAAGAGCCAATCGGGGATTGAAAAATCCCCACGCTAGAAGGGTGAATCCCAAAAGATAAATAGAGGACCGAATAAAATAAAAGAAAACGTCTTTTCGCAGACGCCATTTCCGCAGCACTTGCAAAGCCAACCATATTCCCAACGCTGTAAAGGGGATGAGATAAAGCAGATGAGGTCCTGGATTGGCATACCAGTAAAACCGCTGACCCTTCAGGAATTTTAATACCCAATCCGATGCAGCAACGACAGTCGCCATGATGAAGAGAAGGACCAGAAGCTTGGGCCAGGATTTCTTTATTTTTTTATCCTCAAAAAAATCCTCGCGTCTTTTCCTCAGAAAAACCAGAGTGAATATCGCAAGGACAATGCTGAGCAGAATAAACGCCTTCATGAGAAAGGGAGGGACAAAAATGGGTTTCTCATCGAAAAGAAAGAGCATGTAATGACCCTTAGTCGCCTCTGGCTGTTCGCGGTCGAATCTCCTCAAAAGCTCCAGGATCAAAGTGCCGCTCCTCTCCAAACCATCTATTTCGAAATTCTCCACAGAATCATGCCGCGTGTGGATGGGATATCTCACATCGCTCACAAAGGCGATCGCCGGAATCCCTTTTCTCATAAAAGGTTCGTGATCGGAACCCGCCCCACCCAAAGAACCGTTCAATGACTGAAAGTGTGTGGGATAGATGATGTCCCGATACCCGAGGGTGTGGTAGGCTTCGATGCTGGCCGAAACCAGCCACTCCGGGCTCTGATGCTCCGTCGTTTCTAGCCAGATCATGAGTGGAGAATCGTTGCTTGTCATATCGAGCTGGAGCATGAGCACCACATCCTCCAGAGGGTAATTCTCTACAAAGTAATTGGACCCCACCAGCCCGGATTCCTCTCCGCCAAAGGCCACAAACACATATGTGGAATAATGGGGCTCTTTGCTCATCACTCGGGCGATCTCCAAAAAGGCAGCGACGCCAGAGACATCATCGTTGGCGCCGGGTATCTCAGGACCCGAAGAGTCGATATGGGCGCCGATGACGATCTCTCGATTTGATTGTCCCTGGAGCCGGCCGATCACATTTGCGCTGTTTGTGTTCATGCCTCCCGAAATTCGCGTGCGAACGGAGTGGGGAATATCCTGCCACTCCACCTGGCAACCGACCTCGGCTAATTTTTCAGACGTATAGGCTAGTGCAGCCTTCTCCTGCGGTGAACCCATCGGGCGCGGCCCGATCGTCCCTGCCATGTACTTGATGTGTTCAAAGGCTTTTTCTTTGGAAAAATCCTCTGCCCCGAGGAACGCACAAATCAAAAAAACAACACAAAGAATATGTATAACCAGTCGTTTATTCATATTTCCATCTCACCCGTATTTATGCCTTATATCATAGGAATAATACGAAATCAAACGGAGAAAGTTCTGCGATTTGACTGCATTCTTCCCTTATGATAGAAGCACAGTACACAAGATACGATGAATTTGGAGGTAAGCCGATGACAAAGAAATGGGGAGACCTGTTTGTGCTTGTAGTAATTACCGCAGTTCTCATATCTGGGGGACAGGCCTGCAAAAAACCTGCTGCGGAAACGGATGAATCCTGGCAGATGGATAGCCGGTCCTACCAACTTGGAGTTATCGCGGCCTTTTCGGAAGTCGTGGCTGTGGGAGTTAAAAAGCTCGCCTTGAGCGCACCCCTTACTCCGGAAGAAATGGCTCAACTTTTTCCGGATGCGGAAAGGATTGCCAAAGAGAACGGTGCCTCAATCTACCTGGAAAAGGATTTTCTTGTTACTGACCTTTTTCCCGAAGACATAACCGCGGGCAAGCAAGTGCTCCTAATTTACCTCGATCCAATTAAGAATGAATATCTCGCCCTGAAATCAGAGAAGGAAGATCTGATCGCAACAGGACAGTATCAAGGAGAGGCAAGGACAAGCATCGCACGACAAATGGGCCGTCTTCTCAGCTATCCTGAGGAGCGGATCGAGAAAATGCTTGCAAAAGACGAAAACTAGGCTTTTCTAATTCTCTATTTTTTGAGCACTACTCCATCTTGAAGAACGAGTCCTCAAAACCTGAGTTGTATTTGATTTCCGAAACGGTCATGAGCGCAAATTCTTCCCCATCCTGGAAGATGGTCACTAAATGCGGGGAGGGCATTCCATCAACATCTTTGTAATCGGAGAATACAACATCCGTTTCGACCTCACCCCCCATCTGACCCAATGATGGTTGCTTGGTTTTATAAATGAGGTAGGTGCTGGTATCGATATACATCAGGGCAATATGTCCATCTGAATAGACCTGCTCCAAAACGACACATTTGACGTCATCCACGGTTTCTTCGCCCTTCAGTTTGTAAGTAATGCCATACTTTTCGGGATGGAGCAAAATGGAACTTCCATATCCCAGCGCTCCTCTTTTGGCCTCCCCTTGCCTATCTTCGGGAAGCTCCTCAGTGGCGCCTGTCTGAGGATTGACCATCCAGCCAACCTCGCCATCAAAAGCATTGGTGATAACCATCCCCATGACCTCGATATCCTGGCGGAACTTTTTAGGCTCCTTATGATAAATGGTCATTGTGCCTTCCATTCCCATCTGCGTCAATTCGAACGTACCGGAGATCGTGGTGTCTTTGATGTTCTCCAGCGCTTTTCTTCCACCAGAGGCCTTGATCAGCTTTTCAACAACACTCGAAGCATCCTGACTAAAACCCGGAACTGATGTAAAGCTCAACAATAAAAGACACACAAAACTCAATATGAAGATTCTTCTCATCCTCAACCTCCTTTTTTGTAATTTAGAGACTGTGTTCCTAATATTTTTCATTAAAATCGTTAAGGTTAAGTATACCGATAAACTGTGTGTTTTGGAATACAAAAGAAATTTTCCATCTCATTCTGATCTACAGAAAAAATCCGCAGTTTATTCACATTTTGTTCCCGCTACCAACATTTCTGCATCAAGATGCTTAACCGTCGTGTTTGCAATTTTATTCAAAATTCAGTATGAATAACTTATCCTGGATTATTCAGATTAGGAGAAAAGAACTATGAAAAAGCGTAATTTATTCTTCATTCTGTTTTTATGTTTTATTCTCAGCTCTTTACACTTGGGTGCACAGGAAGAAATCC
>JBATYS010000516.1:0-7198 GCA_049674205.1 Candidatus Aminicenantaceae bacterium | reverse complement strand
CAGGATGAGGGAAGGCAAAATCTCTGGGGAGCATGGGATAGGGATCATTAAAAAACCTTATCTGTCCTATGTCCTGAGTGAGGAAGAGATCTCTCTCATGAGAGGGATCAAAGATCATTTCGATCCTGACCATATTCTGAATCCCGGCAAGATCTTTGATTAATCTGAATTATTCATAAAAAATGTCGATACTTATTACAAATAAATCAATTTCAATAGTTCACTTTGTTCTTCCAGAAACGCAATCTGACAATTCTGCTTTTATAGCCATCAATATTATAATCGACATTTTTCACCCTTCGGGCGCCGACCCAACCTACCCGCCGATCTCACTACAAAGCCTTCGTTGTGGCCTACTCGCGGTAGTTCACTACAGCTTCGTAAGCCACGGCCTCGCCTTTGCGACCTTAATGTTAGGGTGGGGCGGGTCAGATCGTGAATAATCCAGATTAATTTTTTAGAATCTACGGGATTTCGCTTATTTTGTGTTTTCTTGGTATAATTGACGGACAGCACATGACGGGAAAGAATAATCGAGAAAGGAAATAAGGATGGCAGATTTAAGCACATCATACATGGGATTGGAACTCAGTAATCCTGTGATCGTATCCAGCAGTGATCTGACCAAGACTGTATCAGGGATCAAAAAGTGTGAGGATGCTGGAGCTGGAGCTGTTGTTTTGAAATCGATTTTTGAGGAACAGTTCTTGATAGATGGGAATATCCCGACAAGTGATTATAGTGTCCATCCTGAGGCTCTGGATTATATGCGGTCAGGCAGTCTGCTGGAGTACGCCCCACACTACCTGAATCAATTGATCGAAATGGCAAAAAAGAGCGTTGATATCCCAATTATCGCCAGCATTAACTGTCAGACTCCTAAACTGTGGCCACGATTTGCACGGCAAATCCAGGATTCCGGGGCCGATGCATTGGAGCTTAATGTGTCCTTCCATCCTATCAGTCTCGCGATCCCGGGCTCAGAGTATGAGGATCATCATTTGGAGATATTAAAAGCAGTAAAAGAAGCGGTATCCATACCCGTTTCTGTTAAGCTCAAGTCCCAAATCACTTCGGTGTCCCACTTGGGTCAGCAATTAGCGGAATTGGGATGTGATGCCATTGTCCTTTTTAACTGGTTTCTCGAACCGGATATCGATGTCAAAACTCTGAAGACCAGGTCGCATATCGGGAAAGCTAACTTTTTTCATTCGTTGAGATGGGTCGGCCTTTTGTCGGGAAGAGTGGAATGTGATGTGGCTTCCTCGGGCGGAGTAAAAGCTGCTGAGGATGTGGTGAAGCAGATCCTTGCAGGTGCGGCGGGTGTTCAGGTCTGCACCCTCTTTTATCAGGAAGGGCTGGGAGAAATTCAGAATCTCCTCATAGGACTGCAGGATTGGATGGACAGGCATGAATACGAGAGAGTCGATGATTTTAAGGGGGAATTGTCTTTCAGGCATCAGGAATTGCAGTTTAAAGATTTGGGCGAGGCCAGTGCATATTTCCGTGCTCAGTATCTCAAGGCCTACTCAAAAAAGTGAATCTAAGATTTAGTAACCTGGATTATTCACGAGATGAGATTGCTGCAAAGGCGAGGCAGTGGCCCACGAAGCTGTAGTGATCTACCGCGAGTGGGCTACAACGATGGCTTTGTAGTGAGATCAGCTCGCCCGAAGGGTAAAAAATGTCGATTATGAATGAACATCGCATAGGAAATGCAATGTCCGGATGAAAATACCAATAAACAATGTAAAATTCTGATATTGAGTTCGTTATGCTAATATCGACATTTTTTATGAATAATTCAGGATAGATAAGGAGGGGTATAATGGAGAGAATTTCAGAAATTTTTGTAGTATTAGAAAATTATCCGTCGAGATTGGGTGAATTGTGCAGCCATTTAGCTGAGAACGGAATCAATGTCGAAGCCATCGGGCTTTTCCAGGACACAGCCAAATTGTTTGTTAAGAATGTCAGCAAGGCGATGAAGATCTTGAACAAGCTGAATTACGAAGCAGATATCAGGGAAGTGATCAAGGTTGACCTCGAGAACAGGCCCGGCGCTTTAGCAGAAATCGCCACAAAGCTTGGAGATAAGGGGATCAACATCGAATACTGTTACGGAACCCTTAGCTCAAAAGGAAAGAGCGCAGCTGTTATCCTGGATGTCAATGATATAAATAAAGCTATAAAAGTTCTTAAATCTTAAATCTCTTTTTTAAACTTTTTGCTTATTTCGTTTCTATTCCAAAGATCAGTATCTGTATTTTAGTTGTCGAACCTCTATCTCAAATCAAAGAGAAAATGTGTTGCAGTTCATCAGGGATTTATATAATATCTGCTTAATTCTGAGGCTGAATACTTATTGACCTGAATTATTTATAAAAAATGCCGATAATAAGAATAAGAAGTTTTTTTAAAAGGAAAATATCGGCAGTTTTTACGAATAATTCAGGAAAAGGGAGAATTGGATGACTGAAGTTAATCCAAAAAAGAAAGGCCTTATGAGGTCATTCCCGGCCACATTTTGGGTGGCCAACATGATGGAGTTTTTTGAGCGGGGGGCTTATTACGGGTTGAATGCCGTCCTCGCTGTCTACTTGGTCGATGTCCTGGGTTTTGGAAACCAGGCTGTGGGTTTCCTCCAGGGATTCGTCTATGCATTGACATACATCGTACCCATTCTGGGTGGGGCTCTTGCGGAGAGATTGGGTTACCGGAGGATGCTGCTTGTGGCTTTTTCTTTGCTCTCAATCGGATATTTTGCCGCTGGGAATGTTACATCCTATGGATTGATATTCCTCTTCCTCCTGATCATGGCCACAGGAAGCGGATTGTTTAAACCTATTATCACAGGCACTGTAGCCAGGACCACGACCAAAGAAACCAGTGGATTCGGCTTTGGCGTGTATTATTGGTGTATAAACTTGGGTGCCTTCATCGCGCCTCTGTTCGTCAGTTGGATCAAAGGATTCGACTGGCGATATGTCTTCTTTTCTTCGGCCAGTTGGTGTTTCTTGATGCTGCTCCCCACGATATTCGTTTACAAAGAACCGGAAAAGCCTGAAAGCGCCAAATCCAAATCGATAAAACAGGTACTGAGTGAAACCATGCTTGTGTTGAGCGACTCCCGTTTCATGTTGATGATTCTGGTCTATTCCTGTTTTTGGATCCTCTACTTCCAGATGTTCGGGTCCATTCTGTGGTATTTGCGTGATTTTATTAACCGGACTCCTGTAACGGCGTTCATGAAAAAAATTGCGATACTGCGCATATTTGAGTTCGATGCGGAATTCGTCACGGTCATCAATGCGGGGACCATCATCTTACTGGTTCTTTTAGTCAGCCATATCACAAAAAACATGAAAGCCCTGCCAGTTATGTCCGCCGGGATCATTTTTGGAGCGTGTGGATTTGTCGTTCTGGCCTTTACGCATTCGCCGTGGATGTTCATAGTCGGGATTGCGGTATTCTCGATCGGTGAAATGACCGCTCATCCCAAGTACTACAGCTATGTAGGGCTTGTGGCGCCCAAAGATAACGTGGCTACTTACATGGGATATGCGTTCCTATATGGCGTGTTTGGAAGTTTATTCGGTAGTAATTTTGGGGCGATCCTCTACGAGAAAATGCTCAAGCCTCTGGCGCCGGACCCTGAAAAATTGGCTGCAGGAGTCGCTCTTGACCCGAATGTGCTCTGGAAGATCAAGATTTTCTGGCTGATATTTGCTGTGTTAGGTATTGTTTGTCTCATCGGGATGCTCCTTTACAACAAGTTTATCTCTGAGGACACACCGGAAACAAACCGTAGAGCTTGGAAGGTCATGTTGGGCATTTATGTCATCCTGGCGGCGTCTGGAGTCTATTTCCTTATCTATTCTCTTCTCCTTGCTGATCAGATCCAGTGGAGGACATTCGTTCAATCGTTGATTCTGCTGATATTGGGTGGAGGCGGAATAAAGATCTCTCTGAAGAAGAAACCATGAAATCCCTGACTGAGTATTTGACCTTTCATGTGCCTAAAAGGCGTGACTTTTTAAACATCACGCCAGAGGTTGAAGCCCTCGTAGAAAAAAGTGGCGTTAAAGAGGGGTTGTGCCTCGTTAACGCGATGCACATCACAGCGAGTGTCTTTATCAACGATGACGAAAGTGGATTGCATCAGGATTTTGAGGTGTTTTTGGAAGGACTTGCTCCTCATGAACCAATCTCCAAATATTTACACAACAGGACTGGAGAAGATAATGCGGATGCTCATCTGAAACGAACGATCATGGGGAGAGAAGTGATGGTGGCTATCACCAACGGCCGGTTGGATTTTGGTCCTTGGGAGCAGATCTTCTACGGCGAATTCGATGGACGGCGGCCAAAAAGGGTGTTGGTCAAGATCATCGGCGAGTAAGTTTCCTGACAACTTTTTGTGTTGATCAAATTTGAGGGGGCTATTTCTTTTCCTTGATGGCGTCTTTGACGGTTTTGGTCTGGGAGACGAGCGAATCGTTGAGCACCTGACTGATGAGGTCAAAAGCCTGAATGATCTTTGAGTTGGTAATGGAGTAATACACATTGATCCCATCTCGGCGTGAGGTTACGATCCCTTTGGTGCGCAAGATTGCTAGATGTTGTGAGAGATTGGCCTGAGATATGCCTGTTTTCTCGACGATCTCGTTGACGGCCATCTCTTTTTCTCTGAGATTGTCCAAAATTTCTTGTCTTTTGGGGTTTGCAAGAGTTTTGCACACATCAGAGTGGATACTATAGAAATCTTTCTTGTTCATCTCTCCATCTTTTTCCTGAATTCTTCATAAAAGCTACTGCCAAATTTATACTCTAAAAGCTTTCCATATATTATTGGCAGTATCTTTTACCCTTCGGGCGAACTGATCTCACTACAAAGCCTTCGTTGTAGCCCACTTGCGGTAGATCACTACAGCTTCGTGGGCCACTGCCTCGTCTTTGCAGCGACCTCAGCTCGTGAATAATTCATCTTTCTCCTGAATTCTTCATAAAAGCAGCCAACAAACATAATAATTATAATATTCGAAATTCATTATAGCTTATTTTTTGCGCGTTTCAAAATGAATATGGGGCAGAGCAATGTGTGGGGATTTGAGTTTTTTGTTTTAGATGTTGAAATAATTAATCGTTGTAGTTTGGGAAATGGTCCCTACATAAAAATAGGGGACAGGCACCTTTTTTTATTACCCCTGGAAAAAGGTGACAGTCCCCTTTTTGCTACATCGATTGAGGATAGTTAGTCCATTTGAGGATAGAGCAGGGCGTTGAGCAAAAATTTATATGTGCCGTGAGACTGAGCACGGTGCTGACACCGGAATCCGATGAGGACGATGTGTCCTTTATTGTGTTTCAAATCCACAACAGCTGCTTTTCTGGCGAGCTGGTCTTCTCCCAATAGCCAACCGCTCAAAAGGATATCTTCTTTGGGATAACTGGCGACAACAGTCCTATCCCACTCACCTGAGGGTACACGTGTACTCATGGCAAGACTGCGGGAGAACATCGCCGCAGCCTCTGCAGGCATTCCATAGCCGATCGGGGATGAATTATCCACTTTGATCTTGAGGAGGGAGGTGGGGCAGAAGAATTTAGTGCGATCGATCTTTTCCAGGGCATTGCTCACCGGTGCCTCAAAATCTTTAAAGACAAGGTCCGTGGCACTGTTCAAGGTGACGAGTATCCCACCTTTTTCCACAAAGGTTTTGAGTGCATCGACGCCTTCCTTACCGATTCCGCCCTCGTACTCAGGAGGAATGTTCATTCCGCGGAAATAGCGAGCGGACCGGCTGGTCGGACTGGGTTTTCCATCTTTGATCATATCGGCATCTTCATCGGAGAAGACGATCACATCGTACTTGGCTTTCAGGTCGAGCTTTTCTTTTTTGGTACCCTTAAAATCTTTGTTGTGCAAAGTTGTGAAGGGGACAGCTAGATCATCAAAAACAAACCGTGTCCAACCTTCGTCCATGTTGGAGCGCCAGGATTGGTAGAGTCCGATCCGCGGGTTTTTCAAGGGTGACTTCGGGATATCGTCGACGCTATCGAGTCCATACGCCTCAACGTGCCACTTCTCCAGGAGTCCTGGAAGAGATTTTTGAACCTGTGGCGTGTTCTTTACGATAAAACTTCCCGTGCACGCGTGTATTGTGTCGCTAGAGATGTGGTTTTTGGCGCGATAGACCTCTGCATTCTCTTTGAGGAGAGCGAATATGATAGAATAAGAAGCATTTTTTTTAGAATCGAGGACGATATATGGTGCTGTCTCTTGAGGGAGTGAAATGGAAGGATAGGACACTTCATCCAGTTTTGCGAGGTCTGCCTTAAAAGGATAGTCGATCTGTTCGCAACGAACACCCATTTGCAGGGGGAGTGTCCAACCCGCATTATCGTAGGGCGGTTCGGGCGGGCCACCCGGGTACTGTCGAATATCAGGATATTTTTGTTTTTCGAGCAAAGCCTGCGCATATGGCCGGTAAGGTTGTGAAAGAAGAACGACAAACGATCCCGCTGGATAAACTTTCCCACCGGCGGTGAAGTCTGCGTTGGCTTGGTGGACTTCCACTCCGCCCATCCGCAGGATACCCATCATTCTCAATGTCGTGGGATAATCTCTCTGTGCTTTAGGAATGACAAAAGCAAAAGGCTGCCCCTCATCTCTTTTTTCGATGCCATCCTTGCACATCTTGTAGAAGTTGAACAGAAAATCTTCCTTGTGAAGATATACTGTTTTGACAAGACTCATGGATAGGACGAGTTCATAGTCTACGATATCTCTCAATCTCCACCAGCCTCCCTGCCAGGGATCAGGAAACTGCATCTGCTTTTCTATGTATTCGTTGGATACCTCTGTAGGGTCTATATAGATTGGAGCCGCAACTCTCACTGACGCCATTTCACTGAGAAGACCTATCGAGTTGTGGAGCCATGACGTGTCGTCACACGCACCGATCCACCATCCGGTGAAGCTTC
Source organism: Candidatus Aminicenantaceae bacterium (assembly GCA_049674205.1). Taxonomy (GTDB): domain Bacteria; phylum Acidobacteriota; class Aminicenantia; order Aminicenantales; family Aminicenantaceae; genus WTAW01. Next base: position 211 of record JBATYS010000516.1, on the reverse strand, counting down.
TGTCATAGACAACCCCTGAGTATCCCTCCTTTTGCAGGTCAAAGGCCATGTTTGTTCCACACAGGGCCACGCCTCTCCAGACAAGAGGATGTACGGTCGGTACAGGGGGATTCATGAAAGGAGGCACAAAAAGGCGTGCACCCGTGGAGCCCATCTGGTGCTCGTCAATGTGGACCTGAGGGATCCAGTCATGGTAGAGAACCTTGGTCAC
>JBATYS010000515.1:0-2104 GCA_049674205.1 Candidatus Aminicenantaceae bacterium | reverse complement strand
TAGTGGTTTTCGGCGCTTATTATGCGTTTGATGCGTTAAGTCCCATAGCCTCCTATATCATCAGTGACATGGGGATCACACGAGCTCAGTATGGGCTTCTTTTCAGCTATTACAGTCTACCCAATCTCATCATGGTCCTAGTGGGAGGGATTCTTCTGGATAAAATCGGCATCAGAAAAGCCGGGAATCTGTTCACAGCTCTTTGTGCGACCGGTGTTCTGCTCACTGCGGCTGCCCCTTCTTTCCCGATCATGCTCCTGGGAAGATTTGTTTTCGGTCTTGGGGCGGAGTCGCTTCTCATCACTAAGACAAAGATTCTGTCGAAGTGGTTCAAGGCAAAAGAACTCGCGCTCGGTTTTGCTCTGGCGCTTTCTATCGCCCGGCTCGGAACGATCGCGGCGCACAACACTTCTGCCCGCATCCAAGCTTTAAGCGGTTCGTGGCGGCTTTCCATATGGGTTTCATCTGTCATCATGTTCATCAGTTTTGCTCTGTTTCTTGTCTATACCGGAATAGATAAAAAATCCGAGAAGGATTTTGGAGAGCGAGAAAGAGGGGAAAACAGCGAAAAATTTGCTATTCAGGATATCTTCCGATTCAAATCTTCTTTTTGGTTTATTTCCATTCTCAGCATGACTTTTTATTCAGCTATTTTTCCGTTTACGGCATTCTCCACAGTTTTTTTACAGACAAAATTTGGATTCAGCGCTGTCAAAGGAGGATTTTATACATCCCTTATTGTCATCGGATCGATGGTTTTTACTCCCTTATTCGGTTTTCTCGTGGATAAATTCGGGAAGAGAGCCACGATGATGATTTTCGGATCGATTTTATTGGTCCCCGCACATGCCCTCCTCGGCCTTACTTCACTTCATCCGGCGGTTTCAATGGTGATGCTCGGATTTTCATTTTCTCTTGTCCCAGCTGCCCTGTGGCCTACCATCCCTCTCATTATCGAGGAGAAACGTCTGGGTACGGCCTTTGGCTTGATGACTTTGCTCCAGAATATCGGAATGACTGCTGTGCCATGGCTGGCCGGGAAGATCACGGATATTTCCGGAGGGGACTACACATACACAATGATCATGTTCGCTTCCCTGGGATTTGTAGGGCTCATTTTCTCTCTCTTGTTAAAAATTTCTGAAAAAAAAGAAGCCCTGGCCATCGAACTCCCGACCGGATCGGTTTAGGCCGGCTTGTATTTAAAAATTTCTTAATGAAAACCTTTCCGCATATGATATAAGATATTTGGTTTATTCAGTTCATAAAACGGGTTTATCTTTTCTGAGAGGATGACTATGAGATTGCCAATGAGCGAAATTCGTTTAAGGAATTTTTGTCATTTATTCTTCTTCTGTTTTTTAATTTTAAGCGGGATTGCCTATTCGGAAAATCTGCCTTATGAAGTCACCATTGAAAAAGGAGTTCCCAATGTCATGAGAGACGGGATCAGGCTTTTTTCAAATATATATAGGCCTGATGCCGGAGGAAAATTTCCAGCTATACTCATCAGAACTCCCTACAACAAAGACCGTTACGGCATGGATTACTCCCCTTTCCCTGTTCACGCAGCCCAGAAGGGATATGTGGTCATCATCCAAGACGTGAGAGGCCGTTATTCCTCTGAGGGCGAATTCCTCCCTTATATGCAGGAAACAGCTGACGGTTATGATGCGGTGGAATGGGCAGCGGATCTGCCGTATGTCGATGGAAAAGTAGGGATGTACGGATGTTCCTACCTGGGAGCCGTGCAATGGCTCGCAGCAATAGCTGACCCGCCGCATTTACGGGCGATTTTTCCCCAATGCACTTTTTCCAACGGCAGACATTTTTTTTATTTTGGCGGGACCTTTGACCTCTCCTGGATTGGCTGGCTGTATGACAGGTTGCCGGACTTGAAGCGACACAGAAATCCGGATGATAATTCAACCGCGCACGAAGAGGATTTTCCCTCGTGGGAAGCGAATAAATGGAGATGGCTGAAGTATCTTCCCCTTAACGATTTTCCTTTATTGAAAGAATTCTGCCCTTATTATTATGAATGGATCGCTCACCCCGATGACGGCTCTTTCTGGGATTTTGCAAACATAGAAAAGTCCCATAA
>JBATYS010000514.1:0-2272 GCA_049674205.1 Candidatus Aminicenantaceae bacterium | reverse complement strand
TCGGTTATAAAGACCTCAGGAATATCGAATTCTATTCCCAATACACGGGAGTCAAGGAGGAATACCAGAGCTTTAGCTTGGGCGTGTTGATCAAGGAGTTTCAGAGGGAAATCTTGATGGATGTATTCGGGGTCTACACAGTAATCTGCACCTTTGACCCCCTGTCGGGTGTCAATGCTTACAGGAATATCCATCACTTCCGGATGGATGTGGTGGATTATCTAGAGGCTTGCTACGAGGATTTTGCAGGCAGGCTGAACAGGTTGGATGTACCGGCTGACCGCTTCTTCGTTTCCTGGGATTTAGAACAAGAGTCCCGAAAACCTAAATATGACATAAATGAGCTCTTCGATTCAGGCAAGTCTGTGATCCAAACAGAGGTCCGTGAAGTCGCTGGGAAGAATGGTCCCATTCAACTTGATGTCATTACTGGTGTTGATCTATCTCTGGACAACAAGCTTCTGCTTGTGGAGATCCCCTTTGATTTTTACTCAATGCTACAGGAGACGGATGTTCCGGACAGTCGGGTCAGAGAAATTCCTATGGTGTGGAGGTTTAAAACACGGGAGGTGTTCCAGGATCTTTTCAGGCATGGATACACAATCCTTGATTTTCGATATATCGAGCAGGGCGAAAGGAAAAGGGATTTTTACGTTCTCTCTGCTTAATCCATTACTCCGTGATATAGTAGCTCCGTTATTTTCCCTCCCTTTAAGTGCCATTTTTGAGGATTCGAAAAGAGCAGGGTGCTAAGGATAAAAACACGAGAAGATCAAATGATTTTAAGCGGAATATTTTTTTCTGATTCTGTTTCCTTCTGTGGGTTTAACAAGCGGATGTCCAAAACATAGTCTCCCTTTGGCACTGTTTGGAAATCCAGAGTATAGACACAATTCCAAACCTTGGCTTTTTCGTCCCAGGATCGTTCGACAATCTGAAAAGGGAGGGTCCCCTTCTTTTCTCCCATTTGAATGAGTGTAAACTCAGGTTCAAAGTTGATGTCTTTTTGCTGTGCATACACCTGCAGAAACAGGGCGATATCCTTTCTCGGTCTGAAGATGTTCGATCCCATAGGATGTAGCTTGTAGCCTTTCAACTGAAGTGTTCCATCCTTCTGGGAAAGCTTAAAGTCTCCTTCTCCTGAAGATTGTACCAAGTTTCCAAAAACTGCAGTTACTACCTGAGATCCGGACAGATTTGAAATATTAGGAATTACCAAGTCCTGTTCCACAGTCCCGATCCTGGATTCTGCTTCGTCATAAAGAGCAAAAACCAGCTTGTACTTGTCTTTTTTGAGCTTCACCTCGTCTGAGCCAAAGTTGAACCCGAAAAACTGAACTTTTTTTAACCTTTCGAGCAAATTCGGCGTCAAAACGATGGGGATGGCCATTTCGCTTTTTAATGAGCTTCCCCCTTCGGTTTCATCGATCCAAATTCCTAACTTTAGAATTTTTGACTTGCCCCAATCATAATCTTCGGTGATGATTTTTTTCATGGGAAGTGCCACGTTGAACCAGAGAATATATTTATCTTTGCCTTTGACAAAAGTGTTTGCTCTGGCCTCAAAGGGAATTTCTTGGAACATGGAAGGGTTATAAGCGGCTGAAGCAAACAGGAGCGACTCTTTTTGTTCATCTGTGTAATCATAGTATCCCTTGCGAAAAGAGATCTCTACATCAGGCCTTCTTATCTTAACTTCGATCTTGTGGTATTTCCCGTCCGCGTTCTTTTTTTTGGGGGAATAGCTCAATTCATAATAATTCTCCAAATCCCGACTCACAACCCTCTGAAAATTATCGAACTTATTCTCTCCAAGAAGAGAAGTCACTCCTGTGTCTTTGGCGATATACTTTAAGTTGGATTGTTCGTTTTTCTTTATCTCCGCAATATTGTCAAGCACAGTTGAATTCAGGCTATGCATTTTTCTAGGGAAATTGTCATATGCAATATCTGGCAGCACATATCTCAGATAATTATCCGGGTCCATGGTGTAAAAGGTGATGTTGTGACTGTTGGCAAACTGGATCAGGTCAGTGAGGATTTGGTCACCATCTCTGCTCTTTGTTTTTTGGAGTACCTTGAACGGGTCTAAAATCTTGGATGCTGAGACCTGTGCAATAGGGAGGGTAGACTCAATCCCATCGCCTGCATAAATTTGCTCGAATGACAGAGCCGGGAATCCTCCACTGATAAGGAGCACAGACTTTCTTCCTGGATAGTCTTTGATGACGTTCATGACAGCGAGGAAGCTATTGATCGATTTTGCGAACCT
>JBATYS010000513.1:0-2520 GCA_049674205.1 Candidatus Aminicenantaceae bacterium | reverse complement strand
TTTCACTCCCAGGGGTGATTCCGGCGAATTTTCAGAGCGAAAAGGCCAACTAATCCAGTTTAAAGGCCTTTGCAAAGATTGCCAGGCAGGCATCCACCACAGCGGCGTCGAATCTCGTGCCTTTCCCGAACTTGATTTCATCCAGGGCCCTATCGATACCGAGTGCTGGTCGGTAGGGACGGTGGGATGCCATTGCCTCGACAACATCGGCAACGGTCAAGATCTTGGCTTCGAGGAGAATTTCCTTCTCTTTGAGGCCCTGGGGGTAACCGGAGCCATCCAGGCATTCATGGTGCTGGAGCACAATGTCGGCTACCGGCCAAGGAAAATCGATCTTTTTCACGATGTCATAGGACACCTGGGGATGATTTTTGATGATGCTGAATTCTGTTTCCGTGAGTTTGCTGGGTTTGCACAAGATCTCTGCGGGGATGGTCACCTTTCCGAGGTCGTGGATGAGTCCGGCTATTCGGAGCCCATCTATCTGTTGCTGTGGAAGGCCCATCTCAACTGCGATCGCACAGGCCAGTCTTGAAACGCGCTGTTGATGTCCGGCCGTGTAGGGATCTCTCATTTCGAGTGTCATGGCGATGGCCTCGATCGACCCCTCGAGCATCTTCCGCCAAGTCTGGGCCTGTTTGCGTTCTGAGATATCGCGGACAAACACCTGGTCGGCTTTTTGCCTTTTGTACTGACTGATACAGGCGTTTAGCTCCACATTGAGATTCGAACCATCCTTCCGTACCATTATTGTTTCGTATATTGCGGGAACCTTCTCTCCTGCCATGCGTTTTTTATACCGTCCGAGAACCTTCGGTATCTCATCGGGACGCAGAAAGTCGGTTATGGGCCTGTCCAATAGCTCATCAGCGGTACCTCCCCACATTTTGCCCAGACGAGGATTGACAAATTTGATTCGGGCGTCCTGAAGTATCGCAATCCCATCGCTGGCTTTCTCTACTACGGAACGGTATTTTTCTTCGCTCTCACGCAGAAAATCCTCTCTCCGCTTCCGATCGAGTGCATTTCCTACAATCTCTGCGAAAACTTTGAGAAGTGCCATATCTCCATTGTCCCATACTCCGGTTCTCATCACGTTATGGAAGGCAATGAAGCCAGCGAAATCCCCCATTGCAACCAAGGGGATAGCTAAGAGAGACTTGATGTTATACCGATCCAATATCTCCTTTTCTGTCACAGCTTCCTTTGGCAGTTGAGTAACATCCCTCACTAGGACATACTTTTTTTTGCGAATTTGTTTCATCCACCATAGAAGTTTGTCCACAGGAGTGCCCTGTGGATCTGATTTTCTGGAAGACACACCTTTTTTGCACCACTCGTTCGTTATGTCGAACACTGGCTCGTTTTCTCTAAGAAGAAATATCACGACTCTGTCTGTTTCTGTAAACTGTCCGATCTCGCGGAGAGCAAAATCTGTGGCTTCGTCAAAATCGTGGGTCATCACATATCGGGAAGAGATGGATGAGACGAGTTTATTAAACTCAATTCTGTGATTGAGTGCTTGTTCCGCCTTTTTTCGTACTGTGATATCTCTGTAGATGGCGAACGCGGCAGAGATAGTGCCGTTGACACGAATGGGAGAGGCTAAAACTGAGACATCGATGAGAGACCCGTCTTTGTGCTGACGCTCTGTGTCCATAACAACTTGCTCACCCTTGGTTGCCCGCTTGGTCAAAGAAGAGGCCTCGTTATAATGTCCTTTAGGCACGATGAGTGGGTCGACGAGTTTTCCTGTCACTTCGACTCGAGAAAATCCAAAAAGTCTCTCGAATTCACTGTTGACGCGCAGCACTCGCCCCTGGTAGTCTGTCATGACAATAGCTTCTTGGGCGTTCTCAAACAGTTGATCGAGGTAGCCATTGTCCGCTTCGGGAGGTATTTGTGCGGGCGTAGCAGTTCGCACGAGCTTTGGGGTTTTTTGGGTCTTCCTCAGCCGGGATTTTGGAGTGTTGGTAGCGACGAGTCTTTTCGTATCTGTTCTATTCATTCTTGAACTCAAATCTCAGTGCTTAACAATCCGTCAGCAAAAATATGTAACTCGAATACATGTTCACACTCAAACGCACGGTAAGCATGTCAAATACCAAAAAGATAGACAATCACCTCTAGAGATGGATTTTGAGGTGATATTTTCGGAAAGAGGGGTGACCTTTACGTTTTGAGATTAATCTTTGCGGGGGGACTTCCCTCTTTAAAAATCTCGACAGTGATGACTCTTTCGCCCTGGACATTCTTGATCGCAATCGTGATCTCAACCGGCTTATCTGTCTGTGTCTGTACAAAAGGCTCGCTTGCCATGGCCATTTTAGAGTCAGTGCCAATACGGGGTGAGTTGGCTTTCAAAACGCGTTCGACCAGGATATCTTCCCTGGTGTCCCTGATCCAAGTAAAAGGATCCACATCACCTAGTCTTTTTTGTGCAGCCATATTCACGTCCTCTCCAAAATGTCTTCCGCAAGAGCCAAATAATCAGTTGCGCCGTAGGAGGAAGGAGAATAC
>JBATYS010000512.1:0-2062 GCA_049674205.1 Candidatus Aminicenantaceae bacterium | reverse complement strand
GAGGGCTCGACAGCCTTGTCAAAACCAGTGAATTTTTCTTCCGCTTTGTCGATATGCGGTTTGATCTCTTTACCCAGTTCTTTGATCTTGTCTCCGATCTCCTCGAAGATGTCTTTTTCCTTTTTAGTCATAAGGTTGTCCCCTTCTTTATTTTTTTTTAGATTATAACATGATAACAATCAGTTTAATATTCCTGCGATGGAATTTGTCTAAAAGAACTCTAATCCTGCGACGAAAAGAGGAGATGTGTCTCCTGTATCAATGTGTTTGCCGCAGTCAAAAATCCGTGTGAGTCCTGCACCCAACATCAAAGACAGGTTCTCTGATAATGGAATCCCCAGAATAAGACGTGCTTCCAGCATGTGCTGATTAGGTTCTTCTTTGGTATGTTTAAACAGAGGGTTGTTATCCCTGTAGCGGTATCCGATGTCCGGATTGAATGTCAAGCGTCCTACAGGAAAAGCCATGCCATAGTGAAATCCATACGTCAGGGATTCGCTGATGTTGTCGTTGAGATTCCCAACACCCAAGGTGAGCAGAGAAAACAGGCGGTCGATCTGGAACTTGGCTCCCCCTGTCACAGCCACATGGCTTCCTCCCCAGGCAATCCCCCTGATTCTTCCGTTTCTGGCAAGGTTGACTGGGCCGATGGGAATTCCTGTGTTCTCTTCTTTGGTGTAGTTCACGAGGCCGAGTTGGATTCCTTTCGTTTCGCCGGCGACATTGATAATCCCGACTTGTGCACCTGCGGAATTAGCGGCTATGTTGAATGCAGCCACCTGGAGCCCGCGTAGAGTGCCTCCTGTGACATTGAAGAGACAGGCAGCCTGAACGCCTTCAACGTTTTCTCCCACTATGTTGAAGAGGCCGACGGCTTGAAGCCCGGTGAAGTCACTTCCGCTGATGTTGAATCCGCCGGAGAGCTGTATTCCTGAGTAATTTTCACCGACAATATTAAATAGACCCGATGCCTGGATTCCCGATCCTCTCTCTCCTGTGATATTCATGAGGCCTGCAAACTGAATTCCAGTAAAATCGTTGCCCACAATATTGACCAGGCCTGTTGCTTGGCCGCCGGTGAAACTTTCACCGGTAACATTCGAGATAAGGGAGAGCTGCAGGCCTCTTCCGGTCTCCCCCACAACACCGGCAAGGCCACAGATCTGCACTCCTTCCAGATCGTGGGTAATAGCAGAGCCAATAAGGCTCAGGTCCAACCCATACACATAGCCCACTCGGCTATATATAAGCGTGAGGTTCAGATTGACTGTATCGTGTTTAGTTTTATTGATGCTGACCGGGTACCAAAGGGATAGATTTACAGCGTATTTTTTCCCTTCTTCCTCCTCCTCATCTTCTTGAGCAAAGACCTGTCCTTGGATAATTAAAAAAGCGAACATTATAATAAGAACAATCGCTATACGCTTCACATACCACCATCCTTTGTTTACGAAAGATCTCTTTTCTATATAGTACGCAATTTTTGCAAATAAGGTTTCGTTATCCCATTCCGATGGTCAGTCCGCATATTGGGGACGGGCCATACTATCATGTTGATAATAAAGTGATTAACCCCAGATTTTTATAAAAAAAACATCTTAGAGCCATGATTTTATGGGAAAAATCTGCTTCTAGGGAAGTCGCAAAGAATATATTGAGCAATTTCGGGGGGGGCAGAAAGAGATTTGGCAGTGGTTCGTGCAGTGTACACAATGGATCTTTGCTGTTAATTGTTCGCACTTTGTTTGTGTTAGGCTCATAAAACTCATCGATAGCTCATTGCTGCATTTAGGGCAAACCTCTGGCACGGCGAAAGTTATGTCGGGATTTTAGGGTTAAAAACCAACCTCCTCTCTGATTTCGAAAAAGGCAATCTCTGCGTCTAGAAGTCCCTCACGCAGCTCAGTATTGAAGGGCTGTGTTACGGCACTTTTTGTCTCTGCCAACTTTGCTCCACAGTGGTGGGGGTGTTTTTTATGCACCAGCAGTGGTTAACTCTTTGCCGAGGAAGTGATGAGGGATTTATATATATTTCCTCTTCGCGGTGGGAGCACTAGAAGAG
>JBATYS010000511.1:0-1592 GCA_049674205.1 Candidatus Aminicenantaceae bacterium | reverse complement strand
AGATAGCCGATGTCCACTTCGGGGAGCGTGTCGGGTATTTCAAGGGGGCCTTTCTGTATGACCGGAATGCTCGCCTCCCCAGAGATCAGTTTTTTAGCATAAACGATACCCGCCTCTTTGACATTGCCCTCCACCTCCTCCTGGATGAGGCCCAGGCTGAGAGCTTCATCAGAGGATATGGGATTTCCTGTCCGAAGGAGCGGCCATGCAGCGGATAATCCGATGATGCGTGGCAGCCTCTGGCTCCCGCCATAACCGGGAACAAGCCCGAGTTTCGGCTCTGGCTGGCCACATAGCACTTTTGTTCCCTTCTTGGCGATCCTGGCGGTACAGGCCATCGCCAGCTCATTCCCCCCTCCAAAAGCCAGCCCATTCATCGCACAAACGACGGGTTTTCCGAGGTTTTCTATAAGGTTCAGCACACTATGACCATTTAGGGCAAATATTTCCAATTCTTTGGGTGACTTCATACGGGCGATCTCATGGACGTCCGCTCCGGACACAAAAGCCTTTATGCCAAAACCGGTCAAAACGGCGCCTTTGATCGTTTCATCCGATCGAATATCAGTGAACACATTTTTTAGCTGGGTCATTATGGATGTGTTCAAGGCATTTAATGCGCTCGGCCTTCGGATGGTGACGACAGCCACATCGTCCTTGTCCTCTCTAAAAACCATGGGGATATCCCAAGGTTTTCCGGATTCGGACTGTTTCACCAAGACTTCAGGCACTTTAAATCCGGGCCATTCTTCGGCATAGGCCTTCACAAGCTCGAGAGCCTTATCAACGCCCATATCGTTCATCATCTGGAAAGGCGCCTTGATCACTAGAGAGCTTTCCACTGCCATCTCCAGGTCTCCAAGAGTAGCGATGCCAGAGTCCAAGATCTCACAGACTAGGCCGAAGTATGCCCCTTTAATCTGATCTGCAACCCTTTCGTACACGCTCTCATTGTAATGGACGTCTTCATGTCTCCAGGAAGTCTTCCATGGTCTATCGAGCGCCACCTGATTATCCAGGATCGCGGGGGAGTGAAACCAAGGCATGATCTTGGTATTCATCTCGGAAATCCCATGCTGTGTGATGGGATTCCCTCCGGTAAGGTTCATTGCCGTAAAAGGCCCCACACCCAATCCAAGAACCCTCTGGATCATAGCATCCATCTGTTCCACTGTGGCAATGCCTTTCTCAACCAGAAGAACTCCAGCCAGGAAAATACCTTCAAAGACAGGATCTATGGCATACCCGAACCGGCTTTTCACCTTGATGGGTGCTTTTCCGATCTGTTCATAAAAATTCAACAGAAAATCTGTGACTTCAGGCGAGGTATCTTTTCCCGGGACGATCTCTACGATGATACTTCGCTCGGCAGGGAAAAAGTAGTGAATGACCAGGCATCTTTCCTTTTTTGTGATCTCATCAAAGATGACCTCTGGCTCTATATGGGAGGAGTTTGAAGCTAGGATGGCTGTCTCGGGACAGACTTTTTCCAATTCTGCGAAGATCTTTCTTTTTATTCCCACATCCTCTGTGGCCGCTTCGATCACAAAATCGGCTTCTTTGAACTGGGCATAATCGGTCGTCCATGTCAG
>JBATYS010000510.1:0-2918 GCA_049674205.1 Candidatus Aminicenantaceae bacterium | reverse complement strand
GTCAAAGATACGAAGGAGATCAAAAAAAAGATCGGCTTTATGCCTTCGGAAGTCAATTATTATGAAAAAATGGATGTGCATGAACTTCTTAGGTATTCTGCCAACTTTTATGAAACAGACTGCGAATCCAGGATAGTTGAGCTGGCCGACACTTTCGACTTGGATCTCGACAGGAAAATTATCGACCTGTCCAGAGGGAATCAGAAAAAGGTCTCGATCCTACAATGCCTCATCCATCAACCTCCATTATTGATTCTGGATGAGCCAACCAGCAGTCTTGATCCTCTGATGCAGGCAAAATTCTTCGATATTTTAAGAGAAGAAAACAGCCGGGGCACAACCATCTTTTTCTCCTCTCATACCCTGAGTGAAGTCCAGAAAATGTGTCGGAGAGTGGGGATCATAAAGGAAGGAAAGATCATCGCGGTGGAAGATATCGATAACTTGAGGAAGAAGCAGCTTCGGAAAATCCAATTAGAATTCACCCAGCCAGCAAAGATCGACAAAATTGATTGCCCTGGCATAATCGATCCACAGACTGATAAAAATAACCTTTTTTTTCTGTTTTCGGGGACCATGAATGATTTTCTCCATGCTCTGGCCGGAAAAGATATCGAAGACTTGATCATCGAAGAACCAACCCTTGAGGAAATCTTCATGCACTACTATTCAGAGGAAAAAGGATAAAATAAGAAATCCTAAAAAAATGATAAACACAAATCTATACTCTAAGGAGCTGAAACGCTACCGGAATTCCTTCATTGGTTGGAGCATATCTATCAATGTTTTGATCCTGATGGGCATGGCTTTTTATCCTGTCCTGATGCAAGGAGACATGCTCAAGCAAATGACGGTTTTTTTCGAGAATCCTTTCATGAAGAACATTATGACGGCCTTTGGGGCAAGTTTGGATGATATGACCAATGTTTTAGGCTTTTATTCCTCACGGAGTACGATGTTTATCACGCTCCTGGGAAGCTTTTTTTCCATACTCCTTGCCGGCAAAATCCTGGCTCGGGAAGAACGGGAAAAGACAGCTGAGTTTCTCCTCACCAAACCCGTCACACGATTGGAAGTTTTTAGGAGTAAATTGGCAGCCTATTTCACTTACTTACTGTTTTTGAATGTCGTTATCTTGATCATCGGTTTCCTAAGCCTGGAAATTTTCAAAGGTGACACGGACTACCGCCTTATGGCTTTTATCATTCATTGGATCTATTGTTTCTTGCTCATGATGGCTTTTGGCGCTATCGGCCTTTTTCTTTCTCTCTTGATAAAAAGGGGTCGCCCTATCACAGGCATATCTATAGGGATCGTTTTGGGAGGGTACTTCATAGATGGTTTATCCAAGGTGAGTCCATCTGCTGACAAAATCGGTTATCTGAGTCCGTTCAAATTTGTCGACTCCGGAGTCCTTCGTCCCGACTATGCCCTGGCTGGTTGGCGAGTGATGTATTTCCTGGGAATTTCCCTGGTGCTGATTGCCCTAACCTTTGTCTTTTATAAAAAAAAAGACATCCTGGTTTAAAATCATTTACGAGGTATCAGCTTTCACTCTCTGCTCCCTTCTCCAAGAAAAGCCCATTCTCAAGCAGGTCAATGACGGCCTCAAATCTCTGCTCAGTAATCTGTTCTACGCTTTGACCAGGATTCATAAGCTCCACTCCTGGCCTCATCATATGAAAAAATACAATCAATGAATCTAATAGTAAACTCAAAATAAATATATCGTTGCAGCGGAATTGTCCCTTTCCAATGATCTGCTCTAATCGCTCATAGAACTCGGAAGGTAAGAGTGAATGTTGATAGAGGGATTGCAGAACACTCGCTCCATCAAGAGAGCATCGCATATACAGTCTGACATACTTAGGGTGTGTCAATAGCCATTGATCCAAGAGCTTCATCGACTTTCGTATCAATTCCTTCGGATCTTCAATTTCTTGGACCGCCAATGCGATTGCACTTACCATCGGTTCGGTCTCTTCCTTTAGCATTTCACCCAGTAGTGTCTCCTTGTCGACAAATAGAGCTCGCGCTACAGCAGGTTCCAACTTTGCCCTATCAGAGATTGATTCAAGGCTGGAATTTATTAAACCAACCTCTGCAAACTCATCAAGTGCAGCCTTTAAAAGTTCCTTCCGTTCCTCTAACATCATATCTAACTCCTATCTATATTAGCCTCCGTTATCCCCGGGTCAGCATCATTTCCTTTGCTGAGCCTAATGTCCCTTCAATCCAGCCACCCTCTTCCTCGCATCCTTCTATGATGACATAACGCATTGGGCTTTCAAGGATTTTGTAATCGGATATGTTTTGCCGATCACATTTTGCTATTCTTCTAATTATGACTACTACCTCGAATTACACAAACTTGCCTTACTGTAGTAGTGACGACGCGATTACCAAATTCCAAATGCAATCCACAAGCTGCTAGAATATCTATTTTAATAATGCTGCCACCCCAGGTACATCCAGTAATAGTAGTTTTTTTGGGTGACATGCCCTTACGATCGAACCATCCACCAGAAACAAGATATAAACTGTTATCAAGAACATAAGCAGAGTAGACGGAATTCCTGGTGGTAATGAGCACTAAATCTCCAAATTGCAGGTCTGCCTTATTCACCTGTTTTAAATGGATGGCGCCATCTACAATCTGTTCAAGACTGTGACCGTATCCAATCATAGTATTAATTATCTCAAAATTCAGAAAATCTTTCTATTTAATGTGTGTCGTTAAATGGATTCAGACATCTTATCTGATTTCTTCAACCTAGCTAACCTCTCCCTCGCATCATCAACTTCAGCTATCCCCTCTTCATTCCAGAAATTGTATCTTCCAAATCTTGTAGTAAAAAACTTTTTTTACTAAAATTATCTCAACTCAACATAATATATCGATTATTTTTCACCTTTAT
>JBATYS010000509.1:0-21264 GCA_049674205.1 Candidatus Aminicenantaceae bacterium | reverse complement strand
TCATTTCTTTCATCTCATCGGGTGTCGGTGCTCTCCGTTCGGACCCCATGATGTGTTGTCTCACGGTCCCTTGGCCTATCAGTGTTGCATGATTCACTGCTGTGCCCCGTTTTTCCATCAAAGCATGATAACCTTTGAGATCTGTCCAGCTGAAATCGATACCGAGAGTTTTTTTTATGGTTTTTTCGTACTGAGTGAGCGTTTGTTTATGAGGAAACGTTGAACCTCCACAGTTCCCGCTGAGTTCTGTGGTCACACCCTGTCGAATCTTGCTCTCAGCTTTGGGGTTGATGAGGAGTTCAAAATCCGTGTGTGAATGAATATCTATGAAGCCAGGTGCTACAATCTTGTCTGTGGCATCTATCACAACCTTTGCAGAGTCGGGCAGGAGTCTTCCCAAAACCTCTATACGATCCCCGATGATCCCTAGATCAACTTTGAAGGAGCTGTCACTGATTCCGTCTAAAACCTGGCCATTCATGATAATGATGTCGAAGCGATGAAGTGTTGGGAAAAGACACGGGGGATTGAATCCTCCGACCAAACTCAGGGAAATTCCTGCCTTTAATGTACTTTTTATAAAATCTCTTCTTTTCATCCTTATAGTCCTCGATATATTTTTGAAAGATTCGTCACAATAATGAGTACCTGAAGCTATTTTGTGTGGTCGTGGTACTATCACTCACATATGATATTTTTCAGTATCTCCAAGCTAATTTTGGCACCGCTGATGACCAAGACAACACGTTTTCCGGAAAGTCGGTGTTTTCTTTTCAGGAATGAGGCAACTGTAACGGCTGCTGCCCCCTCGATGATCATCTGATGTTTTTCAAGGACAAAAAGGATCGCGTCTTTGATCTCCTTTTCAGAAACAAGAATGTAGTCATCCACATAATCCCGGCATATTTCAAAAGTGATAGCTCCAGGTTCGATTCCACCGGCAGAACCGTCTGATAGGGTTGTTTGAGATACCATTTCGATGATCTGTCCGGCTTTTATCGATTCGTACATCACGGCCGAATTTTCTGGTTGGCAGCCTATGATTTCTATGTTTTTATCTTTGGATTTTAAATATCCTGCGATCCCCCCGATCAATCCTCCCCCTCCGACACAAACGAAAACAGAGTCGATCTGTTTCAATTGACGTTCTAATTCGATCCCGATAGTACCTTGGCCTCCGATCACTTTTGGGTCATTGTAAGGGGAGATGTAGACCTGGCCGGTCTCTTCCGCAATGTTCCGCGCATACACTTCGGTTTCTTGTCCACAGTCGTCACCATAAAATAGGAGCTCCACATCATACTGACGGATCGCTTCGATTTTTGCTGGGGAGGCATAGCTTGGAAGGTATATCGTTCCTTTTAAGTCTAAGATGTGGCAGGCGTGGGCAAATGCACAACCATGATTTCCCGATGAGGCAGTCACCACTCCCTTAGCTCTGTCTTTTTTACTGAGCGAGAGGAGTTTGTTCACAGCGCCACGGAATTTAAAAGAGCCGCTCAGCTGGATGTTTTCCAGCTTGAGAAAGACTTTACAGTTCCCTCTTTTGCTCAGATATGACGAAAACTCCACAGGAGTTTCTCTGACATACGGCCTGATCCTTTGTTCTGCTTCAAGAGCTTCTTGTCTGATGTCATTGGCCTTCAATGGTCTTGTTCCTTTCTTCCTAGGCTGTCCAATGTATACTCAATTTTTTCACTTTGAGCAAGCGGAGCTCTTATGGTCTATGGTTTTTTCATTTGGATATTAGAATTTATTTTCGATTTTTGTTATCTTAAAATCCAGATGTATTTTTATAAGTATCCCAAAAACCGTGATGGCACGAGTATACATCATGTTTTCGAAATCACCAATTGGAACACTCGGAACGTCATTCATCACGGATTTTGGGATACATTCTGTATTTTACTTGACGAGGATATAAATTGAAAACAATCGGTCTTATAGGCGGTATGAGCTGGGAATCATCCCTGGAATATTACCGGATCATCAATGAAACGGCAAAAAGAGAACTCGGAGGATTCCACTCGGCAAAAAGCTTGATGTACTCTGTGGATTTTCAGGAGATCGAGGAGCTTCAGCATCAAGAAAGGTGGGAGGATGCAACTCGGATTATGATCGATGCCGCACAAAGAGTAGAAAAGGGGGGTGCAGATTTTGTGGTCATCTGCACGAACACGATGCACTTGATGGCCGAAGATGTCAAAAAAAACATCCGAATCCCTTTGTTGCATATTACCGATGTGACGGCTGAAAAGATTAAGGAGAAGGGCCATACGATCGTGGGCCTTTTAGGAACTAGATTCACAATGGAACAGGATTTTTACAAGGGCCGACTAAAAGACAACCATGGGATAGATGTCCTCATCCCTGAAGAAGAGGAACGAATTGCGATACACACGATTCTTTACGACGAGCTCTGCTTGGGTTCGATCAAGACAATTTCCAAGGATAAATTTCAAAACATTATCGCCAACCTTGAGGCCCGAGGTGCTGAGGGCATCATCTTGGGATGTACGGAGATCCCTCTAATCGTCAAACAAGAGGACTATGAGATTTTTCTGTATGATACAACCACGCTGCATGCTCAAGCGGCAGTCCACTATGCCCTCCAATAATCTACCTGAATCATTCATGAAAAATGTCGATATTTATTATAATTGACTTTATATGAGATATTTTCATTGTTTTTTCGGAATACTCATTAGGGCACTGCATTTCCTATGCGATTTTCATCTATAATCGACATTTTTTACCCTTCGGGCGAACTGATCTCACTACAAAGCCTTCGTTGTAACCCCTTCGCGGTAGTTCACTACAGCTTCAGGGGCCACTGCCTCGCCATTGCAGCGATATCAGCTCGTGAATAATCCAGGCTAATTTACCGTTGCTCTGATGTAGGGTCCGTTCCCCGAACGGACCGTTTGGGAAACGGTCCCTACAACTGAATTAAAGCAAGAGCTTGTAGATGTTCCATAGGCCAAGTAGAGAGACGATTGCTACGATGGCACCACCAAGGAAGTTTTGCTTCCAAGTGTTGACAGCATCACCCAAAATCCTCCGGCTGTTGAGCACGATCAGTAGGAAGATCGATGCGACAGGAAGGACGAGCCCATTGGTCACCTGGGCAAAAACGATGACGACTATCGGATTGAAATTGAATAGGGATACGCTGAGACCAACGAGGATGACACCTAGCCAGACTGCGTGGAATCTTTTAGATTTCTGTCCTTCCTGCCAGCCCAGCGCACCAGAGGTTGCAAAGGCGGCAGCATAAGGAGCTGTGACAGCAGAGCTGATCCCTGCAGCAAAAAATCCTATCCCGAAGAGAGCATTGGCCACAGAGCCAAAGAGCGGCTGTAGCTGAGAAGCCATCTGGGCGCTGCTCTCAATGGCAATGCCTTTTGCATAAAAAGCCACCGCAGATGTAATGACAATGGATATTGATATCAATCCTCCCAATGATATGGAGATTACAAGATCCTTTCGCACATCTTTTAAACGTTCTATGGATCTCCATTTTTCCTTAACCGCCGAAGAGTGGAGAAAAAGATTGTAGGGTACAACTGTCGTTCCCACCAAGGCCAGTACTAGAAAAAGTGAATTGTCGGGAAAAGATGGAAGAAAACCTCTGAGAACAGCGCCTATATCAGGTTTCATGATAATCGCTGTGGCCAGGAAGGAAGCGCTCATAATGAACACCAGTACGATCAGAAACCGCTCCACCAAGCGGTATTTTTTTTGGCCGAGCAGGAATACAGCCGCTAAGGAGATGAACACAACCCAGATTTTCTGAGGAATTCCTGTGACCATCTCGAGCCCCAGGGAACCACCGATGATATTTCCGGCTTCGTAAGCGGCACAACCGATGGTGATGGAAGAAAGCGTGAGCAGCACAAAAAGTGCTTTTGTCCGTCGATTTTGTGGATATTCGCGGAGAGATTGGCCCAGATCTTTGCCGGAGGCAAGGCTCAACCTCCCTGTCATCTCCTGAAGAATGAGTGTCGTGAGTACGGCGAATAGTAGAGAAAAAATGAGAGCAAATCCAAAATTTGCTCCAGCTAATGTGCATGTGGTTACAGTCCCGGGACCGATAAAAGCTGCGGCTACGAGAAAGCCGGGTCCGAAGGAAAATTTCTTATTTGTTTTGGCCATATCCACCGCCACCCGGAGTCTCGATCAAAAGTCTATCACCGGGCTTTGCTTTGAGATTAGCCTTTGAACTCAACCGGATTTTTTTTCCCCCTCTGAGCAGAACATTTTTCCCTTTTTTTCCATGACTTCCGCCCTTAAGACCGTATGGGGAGAATCTGCGTCTATCCGAAATGATGGTGATCTGAGTGGGGACAGTGAATTCATACTCCCTGATAATACCGTTACCACCTCTATATCTGCCTTTCCCTCCAGATCTCTGTCGAAGGGCGTATCTGCGGATGAGGATGGGCAAATAGTTCTCTAGCGCCTCAATCGGTGTATTGAGAGAATTTGTCATATGCGTGTGAACTCCGTCAAGTCCTCGCTTGGTTGCACTCGCGCCCATCCCACCGCCGATGGTCTCGTAGTAAGCGAACGGTTCATTCCTAAGTGGGTCAAATCCT
Source organism: Candidatus Aminicenantaceae bacterium (assembly GCA_049674205.1). Taxonomy (GTDB): domain Bacteria; phylum Acidobacteriota; class Aminicenantia; order Aminicenantales; family Aminicenantaceae; genus WTAW01. Next base: position 16,666 of record JBATYS010000509.1, on the reverse strand, counting down.
CCAAAAGCCACATTGTTCATCGTTCCGGAGCTTGCTGCAGGGATGCGTTCCGGTACCGCTTGGGCCAGACAACCAAGGAGGACATCGACGATCCTCTGTGAAGTTTCCACGTTGCCTCCAGCTGTGGCAGCAGGTGAATTTGCGTTAACGACAGACCCTTGTGGAACTTTGATTGTTAGCGGCCTGAAGAGGCCGGTATTGAAAGGAATATCCTCCGCGATCAGAGATCGGAACACATACAGAACTGCTGAAGAGGTGACAGCGAGGTTTGCATTGATCCCTCCCTCAGTCTGAGGAGATGAGCCCTCGAAATCGATGACGGCTTCATCCTTGGCGATCGTTAAAAGGACACTGATCTTTACTGGGCTCGGGCTAATTCCGTCATCATCCATAAAATCCTCATACATATAAGAGCCATCAGGGATCTGCTCCAGAGTATCCCGTAAGATCTTTTCAGTATAATCTTGAATGTAGGAACCGTACCTAAGGACCTTGCGAAGACCGTGTTTGTGAATGATCTCTTTAAGCCTCTGTAACCCCTTATTGTTGGCAGCCACTTGAGCGAGCAGATCTCCTTCCCGTTCTTCCGGCGTTCGGACATTTGCAAGAATCAACTGGAGGAGATCAGATTTTAATTTCCCCTTCTCCATCAATTTCAAGGGCGGTAAAATCAATCCCTCTTGATAGATCTCAGAAGCCAGTGGCATAGATCCCGGAGTCATTCCTCCGATGTCAGAATGATGGGCCCTGTTAGCGACAAAAAAGCTCAATTTTCCGTCAACGAACAGGGGTGAAATGCACGTGATATCGGGCAGATGGGTTCCACCTCTGTATGGATCGTTAAGAATGACCAGATCTCCCTCATGGAAGTCCAAAGATCGGAGTGATGCCTGAACGGAAAGAGGCATGGCGCCAAGATGTACGGGAATATGAGAACCCTGGGCAAAAGTCTCTCCCTTCCGATTGAATAAAGAGCATGAGAAATCTTTTCTCTCCTTGATGTTGGGAGATAGAGCTGTACGCCCCAATACAGCTCCCATCTCTTCGGAAATCGAGATGAAGATATTCTTAAAAAGTTCGAGCTCGATAGGATCGAATTTATCCATTCTCTGGACCTTTCCGTTTGATGATCAAATTCAAAAAGCGGTCTACTTTGAGAGCGTGAGATGGGGGGAGGAACGTTGTGGATTCGTAATCGAGAACAAGCGCAGGCCCATGGATCACATTTTCCGGTACCAGGGCCAACCGGTCATAAACGGCTGCAGTGTATTTTTTTCCATGAAAGAACAACTCCTGTTCCTTCATAAAAGCTTTTTGAGGGTCTTCGCCCCCTAACGGAAACTTTTTGAGTTTTATCTTTCTCGATGGACCTACAATCTTTAAGCGGATGTTGACGATCTCCACAGTTCTGTCCGGGTGATGGTAGGAATAGAGTTTTTGGTGAGCCCTATGAAATTTGGAAGCATATACGGATTTATCGATATCAATTTTGGATGTTGGAATCGTGATCTCGTAGGATTGTCCCGAATACCTGAGGTCCAAGGACAGATGAGTGCAGAGATCCTTTTCGGCGAATCCCTCCTTTTTCATGTCCCTGACACCATTTCGTTCGAGGGATCGATAGAGTTGGTTGAGCTCTGATTTTTTGACTTCACTCGTGGGTTTGAGCACAGATGCAGAGTAGTCTTTTATGGAATCCGCGAGCAGAAGACCTAGGGCGGAGAGAACACCAGCATTCTTGGGGATGATGATTTTTTTTATACCGAGCTGCATGGCGATCTCCACAGCGTGCATTCCTCCTGCACCTCCAAAGGAGAAGAGGGCAAAATTCCTGGGATCGAATCCTCGTTCAATGGAGATCACCCGGATCGCCTTTTCCATATTAGCATTGGCGATCGTGATGATCCCCTGTGCAGTTTCCCGCAGAGATTTTTTTATTTTCAGCGCGAGCTTAGTGATAACGGCTACGCTTTTTTCGGGGAATATTTCCATCTGTCCACCCAGAAAATAATCGGGAGTCAAACGTCCAAGGACGAGGTTGGCATCGGTAACAGTGGGAACATGCCCTTTCCCATAACATGCGGGACCTGGGACTGCGCCGGCGCTTTGAGGCCCCACACGCAGAACTCCCCCTCCATCGAGGTAGGCGATGGATCCTCCCCCAGCTCCTACGGAGTGAATGTCGATCATGGGTAAACGAATGGGAAATTCCCCGATCTTGCTCTCTTTTGTTCTGCTGATCGTTTGATTGACGAGCGACACATCCGATGATGTGCCCCCCATGTCGAATGTGATCAGATTCCGGAATCCCGCGGATTTTCCAAGATAGTGCGCTGCTACAACTCCTCCTGCTGGGCCTGAAAGTGCTGTGCGAAGCGGCTCCTTTTTGGCAGTCGATGGCAGGATATACCCTTCGTTTGACTGCATGATCCTGAGTTTGGCACCCTTCAATCGGTTTCCAAGTTCTGTCAGATACCGACTTATGACAGGCATAAGATAGGCATTGACAGTAGTCACCAATGTTCTCTCATATTCCCTGTATTCAGGCAGGATTTGGCTCGAGATCGATGTTAAAAGTTTTTCTCTATTTAAGATTTTAGCGATGATCCTTTCATGGATGGGATTTGTATAGGAATGGATCAGGCTTACCGCGACCACATCTATCTTCAGTTTTTGAATCTTTTCGCAAATTTTCTCCAGATCATGGAGGGAGAGATCATTTTCTACGGTTCCGTCAGCAAGGATTCTTTCCTCCACACCAAAACAGTGTTTTTTTGGCAGGAGGGGAGTCCTATTTTCTCCATCGAGGCTGTAAAGCCGGTTCCTGGTCTGACGTCCTATGAAGAGAACATCTTCAAAACCCTTAGTCGTGATGAGAGCGACCCGGCCGCCCTTATTCTCCAGGAGGGAGTTTGTAGCGACAGTTGTTCCGTGGATGATGAAGGGAGCTGTTTTGGATTTTAAAAAGGGATTAATGCCTTCAAGGATAGCAAGAGAGGGACTTTCAGGAGTGGAGGGGATCTTCTTGATTTCAACACAGCCGTTATTTTCTATGAAAATATCTGTAAAAGTGCCGCCTGTGTCTACACCGATGCGTACAGCGTTTTTCATATGGATGGATCTATTTGCATGTGTCACATGAGGTGGCAGAGCAAGAATTGCAGCTTGCCGAAGAAGATTTTACCCGGTCGCCTCCTCCTCCGATTCCAAAGGAGGAGATGAGTTTATGGATATCCTTGCTCCCGCACTCCACACAGACGACGTCTTTTTCACCTCCAATAGAACTGAGGGTTTCGAAAGAGGACCCGCATGTGTTGCAAGAAAACTCATAAATCGGCATAAAACTTACCTATTCTAAAGGATAGCGATCGCTTCAATTTCGACTTTTACGTCCTTGGGCAATCGGGCTACTTGGATGGCCGCCCGGGCAGGGTAAGGGGATTTGAAATATTCGCCATAGATGGCGTTCACTGCTCCATAATCATCCATGTTCTGGAGGAATACGGTGCATTTGACGACCAAGTCCATAGAGCTGCCCGATGCTTCGATAACAGCTTTGAGATTGGTGAGGGCTAGATGGGCTTGCTCTTCCACAGATCCGATGTTCAGCTCTCCTGTAGCAGGGTCGAGAGGAATTTGGCCGGAAGCGAAGACAAATCCATTGGCAATGATCCCCTGCGAATATGGGCCTATGGCTTTAGGGGCATTCTGGGTATTGATTTCTTGTTTCATGGTGTCACTCCTTTCTTTGCATGAAAATAGGCTGGGGCCTATAATGGCCATACAGCCAAGACTGATAATTGCCTCCCGTCTTTTCATGTGATCTCCTCAATTTTAGTCGGAAGTACAGTATATATCCAATACTTCCGGATGTCTCTTTTCTGTGTAACAGGGGTATTTATTGTATAAAATCCACGTCCTTTATTCCAGAAAAATTCTAATGAAATGTATGTGGAAGAATTTTAGAATCCGTCAGGTCCACCCGAACGATAACCGTTGGCTGTACAATGAGTCTCAATTCGGAAACATACAGCGCGTTGACCAGAAAACGGGAATAAGACAGAATATACTTCCTCAACGACAAAAAGGGTATCCAGAGTTTCGTTTTAACTGGAATTCACCGATACATATTTCTCCTGATAACAGTAAAATCATATATTTCGGCGGTAACGTGCTCTTCCGTTCGATGGACAAAGGTAATAATTGGCAGATAATCAGTCCTGATTTGACGACGAACGATGCAAAAAAGATCGCTGGGAGGGGGAATATCCAGTAAGGTTCTAGCCAAGAATATCTATCTCTTCGACATAAAATCCACGATCCAGTGGATTTTGATGAGGGGATCGAGTTTCCAGGGACACAGACATTTTACCGCAAACAATCAACTTGCGGGTATAGCAATAAATTATTATCTAAGGGAAAACATTTCTGACGACATCCAGATCACAATTACTGATGCCTATGGAGAGAAGATTTGTGATCTTGATGGGAAGAAAAAGGCTGGAATCAACTGTGTCATTTGGGATATGAGAAAACCACTGACCGATGAGGAAAAAATAGCTCAGGATCGTTTCTCACGATTCCGGGGACCTCAAGGGAAATTGAGTTCCCCTGGTGATTATTTGGCGATTCTCGAAATAGGGGAAGTCAAGCTGAAGAAAAAATTCAAGATCCTATCTATGCCGGATCTCGATTAGAAACTTACTTACGAGCGTCAAACTTTTAGACGTGTTGCTCTCTGTAAGAAGGTTCCATCCCTGAGGAAATATGCTTGAGACGGATGTGAGACACCTCGTCTTTGCAACATTCGCATATAATCCTGCCATCTTTGAGAGCTTTGCAGGGCATAATTCCGATACATCTGTCGCACTGGCAAAAGATCAGTTTTTTCATTCTGTCCCTCCAATCTGAGTGAGCAGCCAATTATATGAGAGGAGATTTCGAGAGATTCTAATGCAAAGTTCATGCCAGTCTTTTTTCTATTGCTTTCAGGGAAGAATTTAGAAGTTTGCTGAATATGAGTGTTCGATTTTTAAACAGCGTTCAATATCAGAACACATCAAGTATACGTTTAGTTTTATTAATATTGTGTGATCTGGTCTGACCGGATGAGGATATCGAATCCATCAAAATGATATCTGCGCAGCCCTCTGTCAACTTTCCTGTACATTCGGGATGATTATAGCAGGCCATGTCGTCAAATTGAGAGTTTGCCCCAATGTGATCCCAGTGGGTGTGGGTGTTGATGACTGAAACAGGGAGGTCTGTTAGCTCACCGACGAGTCTCTTCAGGTCACCCAATCCAGTGCCCGTATCGATCAAAACACCTTTCTCGTTCCCAATGGCCAAATAGCAGATAGCTTCCTCAAATTGAAAGGGTTCGTAGATGGCATATGTATCTTCTGCCAACTTGTAGACTTCATACCATATTTGGTCGGTTTCCACTTTCTCGAGGTTAGCATATATCGGTCGTGGCTTGGGACCATTCATTTGGATCTCCCTTATGTTGTGTGCGATCCTCTATCACTTCTGAAACTAAAGTGTGTTTAGCGAAGTCATGGGGCTATGGAATTATGGTGAATCGGCCTCAAGGATATCAAGATATTTTTTTCCCTCGGAAAAGGGATTGAGAGATTTTTTTATGGAGATGTCATTGTTCTTCAACAAGTCTATCGTGCCCTTCCGATTCTTCGGTGAGATCACTTCAACGACGGGGCGGAAGACATCTCGTTCATTCGCTTCTCTGACGATAGCTATGCTGCGATTGCTGAGTGACACGATCGTTCCGATTGGCCAGACACCCATGATCTTGAAAAACTTTGCCAAGAGTTTCGGGTCAAAGAGTTTTCCTTTTTCTTTTATCATCAAGTTGTAAATTTCGATCGGGGGATAGTCTTTTTTATATGTCCTTCTCTGCGTGAGTGCATCATAGACATCACAGAGCGATACGATATAGGAGGCGAGATGCGGTGTGTGTGGGAAATCCACTTTTGGATAACCTTTCAGGTCATATCTCATATGATGCTCGAATGAGACAACTATAGGTAATATTCCCAACATGTCGATGTATCTTGTCAAAATCTTCGTGCCCAAGATCGTATGATCCTGAATTTTGAGGAACTCATCCTCGGCCAGTTTTGATTTCTTTTTTAGGATCCGGAGGGAGATGGATATCTTGCCGATGTCATGGAAAAGAGCCGCGATCCCGAGATCCAGGACATCATCCTTGGAGAATCCCAGTTTTGAGGCGATGTACATAGAGAGGATCGATACGTTAAGAAGATGGACAAATGTCACTAGGTCTTTTTTCTTGACAGACATCAGGTTTAAAAGCTCCTGATGGCGTCCCATGAAATTTTCCATCACATTGAGGATGTTAAACCGCAGGTCCAGGTAATCGATATCTTCTTCGTTCAAGAGCTTATCGAAAGATTGAGAGACGATCTTCAGAGAATTTTCATATTGTTTGATCCGTTCAACAGAGGTTTTCGATTTTTCTTTCTGGTTATCGGCCAGTGTTCTGATCTTACCTGCACGAATGTTCTTGACTCCCTGTGCAGATAGATACTCAAGGGGGTCTTTAGGGAGATCAACCTTAGGAGTGATGAGGAATGTGATGAATTTTTCAAGCTCATTCTTATTGAGAGATTGGTTAAAGTAGATCCGTTCGATACCTCTTTCTTGCAGGTAGAGTACTAAGGATCTTAGTTTCTGGCTCAGATCAAAGAATATCTCATCCTCCCATGCCAATTCATCCTCGACAATGCCGATCACTAACTCCTTTTTCTCTTTCAACACCTCTTGAAGGCTGTTATGGGATTGTTCGATGAATTCGTGAAATTTTGGATGTTCTGGCGAATAGATCTTTCCTGTCTGAATTGCGGAAAGCAGGTGGATGAGAGTCACTTTAATTTTGTTCAGCATTCCATTTCTCCAAAACGCGTAAAGATTCCTCTCTTAGATTTCTATTCCAAAAACCGCGTCGTTTGCTGAATTCTTCCAGGTAAAGCTTAGCTTCTTTCAGGTCTTTGTCCTCAATGATCTTTATGTGTTCCCTTAGGAGCTTGTTCCTGAAACCGTAGATTGAGGAAATCTGGAAGAGTGTTTCAAAAGCCAACCGTTTCGTCCGCTGATCTCTCATAAGGAGGATGAGGGCTTCTGCTTTGAGTGCGGGCTCTTTGCCTTTGAGGATGGGAAAAAGAAACTTTTCATCGCTTTCGGTGAGCTTGTGCATGGCTCTTAAAACTCTGTATTTTGTGGTTGCACTTGCTGATAGATAAATATTTTTTAGAGTGATCAGCGATATGGGGGTATCGATATCCTGTAGATTTTTGATCATCTTCTCAAGGAATTTAATGTCCGATGAGTTCTGGTCGAGGTTCAGGTTGAAGTAGAATAGATATTCTTTGAAAAACTTAAAGAACGCCTTCAAGATATAGGGAGATATCCTTCCGTCCGTAAATATCCTTTCAAGGTAGGTGTTGACATCCAGCGTGCTTTCTTTCAAGTTCTCGATAAAATAGTCAAATTCAAGCAAGAGCTCGCCTTCAAGAATGGAGTGTTCCACAAATCCCACCATCTTTGAGATGTACAATTTGATTTTGGAGTCCGCAAGGATCTCTTTGTCCTTTTCATAAAGTACCTCGAAAACGTATCTTAAGTATTCCAGATCCTTCTGTTCTTTGATGGTCTCCCAGTCGCCGAAGATATTCGCCATAGTTTCTGTGACATGTTCCAGGGATAAATCTTTTTTCAGCAGATTAAGAAGAATGTAACGATAGTTTTTTTGGAGGAGAGTATGGTCAAAAGTGAGTTTCGTCTCGTAAGATATGTCTTTTAAAAAAGAAGTGAGAGTTTTCCTGTATATTTCCGACATCATAGTGCTTGTGGTGCCAGAGAGCAGCTCTTTGATCTTTTCCTCGGCTTGGGGGTCTTCCTTTAGCGCGTCATCCTGCTTGAAGATCTCTGAGAGAGATGAGGCTACCTTTTCGTGTTTATCTCTTTCGATCAGTTTAGAAAAAATGCTAAAACTTAATGAATCAAAGTTGTCATCATAGATGAGTTCATCCCATAGAGAAGTCGCAAGGTCTTCTTCTTTGAGGTCTGTGATAATGGCCTTGATATTTTTCAGTTTTTCTTCGTCTCTAATGTCCTCTTTTTTCTTGACAACGGTCTTAATCAGATTTTTGGCGCATTTCCGGTATTTTTTTCCTTCGTTCAGTTTGAGATAATCGAAAAAACGGATAAAATTTTCGCTGAATTCTTTATCTTCGAGAAATTCCCCGGGCTCAAAATCTTTGATGACTTTTTCGAAGCTATCTGCCACTTCCATCAATTTCTCTTTGTCTTCCTGCTCGACAGCTTCTTGGAGGAGGTAAGACCAGACATCCTTCACCTCTTCTCCCTCCCCCTGAAGGAGCTGGGAGTAATCGAGCTCTTCAACCGTTATATGAGAGATGTTTTGGTCATGAAGAATGACTTCTATTCCTCCCTTTTTGAAAATATCCCTTGGGGTTAGCGAAATGTGGGACATAAACACCATCAGTTCAGGCAAAGTGACGCCTCTGCTGACCTTGATTTTTTTTACCTTTCGGAAGTGGAATGTACGTCCCAATTCCTTGTACATCTTCTCCTCATCCCAAAACTTATCCTCGACAAGAAGTGCATGGGGTGAAAAGCTGATTTCTATGGGACTCATGTATTCAAAGAGGGCATCGATCTTTTCTTTCACCTCGGTGACAGCTTTTTGGAAAGCGGGGTGATCCTGGTTGTAAATAGCCGCGTTTTTTAGAGAGACCTTCATGGTCATGAAAAGGTCGTGAAAGGCATTTTCCTTACTCATTATTCCTGTCTTCCCTTACATGAATTACCGTCTACTCCGTATTTTTTTAATATTGCGAATCTATAGAGATATAGGCCTATATTTTTAGTCAATGAATAAAGAAGGAAATTGGATAGATCTTTTCCTTCATGAACATAGATATCCATCTTTCCAAGTTTGGATTGTCGTTCAACAGCATCTCGGCGTCTCTAGATTAAAGCAAAACTGGAGCTAAGTTGTCAAATATCTTATAAGGACTGTTTCTTTGTTTTGAGATCATCTAGAAGTTGCATGACTTCCTGCTCTTTTACCCCACCGAAATACACGTATTTTTCCAAGGATTTTTTCGCTTCCGGAATATTGCCTCTCTCTATGTGGATCATTCCGATCTCGTAATGGAGTTCGGATCGGTTGGGTTCCGATTCCAACGCTAATTGGAATTGTTCTAACGCTTTTTCCCACATTTTCTGGCTTTTGTAGAGATGACCCAGAGCCGTGTATGATTTGACGGCCACACGTCTTCCCACCACCACAAGAGAAAAAGTGAGCTCATCATCAGAGATCTCGTCTCTATTTTTGATTCTTTTGCTCTGTTCATAACGGATGGCGTTCAACCAACTCTCTTCTGCTTTATCCAACTCTCCTTTGGCAGAGAAGACGCATCCCAGATTGTAGTGACTCATGGCATCCTTTGAGTCTATGGCAATCACCCTGAGGTATACTTTGATGGAGTTATCGAAGTCCTCCATTTTAAAAAAGATGTTGCCGATAAGGTCATAAGCATCCTTGAAATTCTCTTTAAGTTCCGCTGAATTCCATGCATATTTGAGAGCATTATCAAGATTGTTTTTAATGTTATAAAAGTGAGCGAGATTGTAGTTCAGTTCTGGTGACGCTCTGTGGAGCTCCAAAAAACTCTCAGTCATGACTATAGCGTCATCCAACCGGCCTTTTCGCAAAAGTGTCAGTGCGGCGCTATTGATGAGATTGGTCACAGATTCTATATCTGTCTCAAAGGAGTATGTGTACTTCAATGATGGCCGTTCAGATATGTTTTTAGAGACTTTGGGCCTCTGCGCTGGTTTTATTACACGCTGTTTGTTCACAGCCCGTTCAAGAAGGAATTGCACATTGTATTCGAATGGCGAGACCTTCATAATTTGTTTAAAAATCCTTGTGGCTTCTTGGAAGTTCCCCATCACGAGGTGGACTTTTGCAAGATTTTTCAGTGTTTCTATCACCTAGGGTTTTAAGTCGAAGGCGTTCAAAAAGCAGGTCTTTGATTTGTCTATATGACCCATTTGATAGTAGGAATAGCCCATAAGAAAATAGAACTCGGCTTGAGAGCCAACAGCACGCTGTGCGTCTCTGGCTTTTTCCAGTGCAAGATCCCAATTGTTTTGGAAGAGCTCGATGTCAATGAGTTGTGTGTGACATTCTATCGGGTCATACTCCCAGATAATCGCTTGTTGGATATTTTGAGAAGCCTTATCAAATTTCAAGTTCTTTTTGTAATGGATTCCAAGAATAAAGTAGGGAAGACCCAGATTAAAGTATCTCTCGAGGAGATTCTTACGCATGACTTCTAAGTTCTCTTTGGATAACCTCCCTTGACTGCCCTGCCGTATTTTAAACTCTTTCCCCAATTTTTGTTCTTCTCCCATGCAATATTGTTCCAATGCAGTGTGATAAGCTTTACAAGCCGCGACCATCTCCTCACTTCTACCCTGATGAAAATACACATAGGACAATAGGATATGCGATTGTAAACTCCCGGGGAAATAAGCAAGCTCATCCTGACAGACTCTTACAACATCTTCATATTTTCCCGTTCGGAAGTAGCAGAAGCCCATTCGTGGCCTGATTTCCGGCATCGCAGGATTTTCGATCAGAGCTTGTTCGTAGTAATAGATGGCCTGGTCATAATCCATAAGATCCATGCTTTTTTGGGCCTTCTTCAAAAAGTCCTCTTTTGCATAACTGGGGAGAGGAATCATCACAAAAAAAGACAGTAACATGAACGCAACGACAGTTTTTTGTTTCATTGCAGGTCCAAATTATATTATTTATTCTTTTTCTGGGAAAAACAAGATTTCTTTAAAACAGTGATGGCATGAAATCACATTAAGTTATTGAGTGTTCCAATTGTGTGGTGGAGAAAACCGTGTGAAGGGCTGGACGGGCATGGTACATCTCCCCCAGGGGGAGATGTGAGGGAAGGACGGAACCGAGCGAAGTTTCATCGCTGGGGAAACTGAGCGTGTTTTCGAAATCACCAATTGGAGCACTCGGAACGTCATTCGTCACGGTTTTAGGGATGCTTCCGATTTCGACTTAGATGAGACTTTCGTCAATCTTCGAATGTTGTGGAGACTCTATTACGGCCTTCTTTTTTGCTGTGGCGCATCAATCTGTCAACGCGGTCCATGATCGTTCTTGTGTTATCGCGTAATCCTGCAACAGTAGCTCCTATAGAGACTGTAACAGAAAGAAGTTTTGTCCCCACTTGGATATTCGACTGGGAGATCAGAAGACGAAGTTTGTTCGACACAAGGTCTAGCTTTGTTTCCTGGATGTTATAGATAATGACAAGATACTGTTCTCCAGCCCAGCGTCCGACAATATCATAGAAGCGTATGTTGTTGGAAAGGGTTCGAGCGACCATACGCAGTATCTTATCTCCTACGACAGTGCCATGTGTCTCGTTTGTAGCGTTGAAGTGATCGATATCGATAAGAAGAATACCCAAAGAAAAATGGTGTTTATTCATCTCCTCCAGCTTGAGTATGATCTGAGCTTCCAAATAGGCTTTATTACCCAGCTCTGTGAGAGGGTCGAGGAGGCCCATTTTTCTGAGTTCTTGGGTTTTCTGTGGGATGAGGACTCTTGGAGAGGTATCATAGAAAGTTTCAACGGCGCCAACGACCTTCTGATCTGAATCCGTGATGGGCATAATGCGCATAAACACGGGAAGACGATAACCTTCTTTATGGTGAATGAAAGCTTCGAGGCTGCGCATTTTACCATCACGCATTGTTTTGTCCACAGGGCAGTCATTTTTGCAAATCTTTAGGTCACCATTATCTGAAGGGATCAGGATGTTCTCGAAGCATCTTTGCCCCAGAATCTCCGCTTTTGTAAATCCAGTTATGCCCACAGCTCCTTGATTCCAGAAAAAGATTTTGCGTTGAGAATCTAGAAGAGCTACGCCATCGTTCAGATATTCGACGATGTTCTTAAAAAAGTCACTGTTGATCGTTTTGATTGAGTCCATGCTGCTCCTTCCCGAACCAAAACTAAGGCTATTGTACGTCTACCCCATAAAATTTATAGCAAAGAAAAGAATGAAAGTCAAAAGTAATTTCGTGGATTCTGCATGTTATATGACCGACAGTTATATTTTTTACCCCATATTGACTTTCGTCTAACTACCAGTTATAAATGGAGTACTCTTTGGATGGGGTGAAAATTGCCGGGAATTTTAGGAATAAAACTTAGGATCGAGAGAGAAAATCTTGGGCTCACTCAGGAGGATCTTGCCAGAGCTGTGGGATTGTCCAGCAAGTTTATCTCCCTGCTAGAGCTAGGCAAGAGGATGCCAAGCCTGGACTCTCTAAAGAGTATCGCCGAGTTTCTTAAAAAAGATATCTCATATTTTATACGAGAGAGAGAGACGGCCTTTGAAGGACTTTTTAGTCAGAAGACCATAAATACACAAGCTAAATCAGAACTCAAAAAATTTAAAAAATATTGTGATGATTACATCAATTTGGAGGAGGCTGCAGGACGAAGACTGGAACTGGCACCTGCATATTCTCACCTCAGTCCAGAGAGGCTAGCAATCGAAGAACGCAGGAGACTCGGATTGGGAGATTCTCCGATCAGAAATATCTTTTTACTCGTTGAGATGAATGGATTACGTGTTTACAGACAGTCTATTTCCGAAGAATGCAAGATATCCGGAATATTCATCTATTTTGAGATTAAAGAGGCAGCCTTTGCTCTGATAAACAAGAACCTGTCGGAAGGAGAACAGATCTTTACGGCTGCTCACGAGTATTATCACTATCTCAGAGATCGATACACAGATCCTATTATTGACAATCCCGATGTTTTTATGGAGGAATATGTTTCTCTTTACCACCCTCGCGAAAAATTCGCCCAGACATTTGCCCGACGTTTTTTAATGCCTCCTACAAAAGTAAAAGCCATTATCGAAAAAGACATGAGATCGGCTCGCTTAGAGTTCGAAGACGTCGTTTATCTCAAGCGATATTTTGGAGTGAGCACTCTTGCCATGATCCAAACTCTTAGAGAACTTGAGTATGTTGATTACTCGCAGTATAAGGAATTCCAAGCCCTTGATGATGTGGCATACGAAAAAACTCTATTTGGAAGGTCCACAGGCTTGGATTCAGTCCGCAAAGCGAAAATACTCCCTTCGGACAGGTTCAAGAGCCTTGCCGTTCTCGTTTCCGGCGCACAGAAAAAGTAGTATGAGATCAATCCGGCACATAGCGGGGATAAGTTTGCTTCGCTTCATCCGCGAGATCGAGGTCAATTTCAACAGTTAAAAAGGGCTCTGTCTGAGAGGTCACTCCCATGTCTTCCTATCTTCTCAGCCCTCCATAAATGTGTTATATTCTTTGAGGACAAGGGGAGATGTATCCATGATAAGAGCACGAATTTTCGGCTATCTGATCCTGGGTGTTTTTGTCATAGCGATAAGCGTCTATGGCTTTACTCGATTGCGCCAGAGGCCCTGGATACCCAAGGATATCCCTCAATCATCCATCAAACGGTTGGACCAAACCGAGATTTTAGCGGACAAAGATGTAGAATTTGTCCTGAGTCAGAGATCGATCGGAGACCTAATTCAGGTCCTCTATGAAACAGATGGAGCTCTTCAACAAAGAGAAGTCCAGCTTGTTGCCTTTTATTCTCAAGAGCCATATCTCATCATTTACCTCATCATCGGTTTAACCTTTTTCACGATCGGAATTGTGGTGATCATTCTGCGTCAGGATGATCTTATGGCACAGATTTTTTTCTTTGCTATTGTGGCGTTCTCATCAGCGACCATTATCAACCAAGGATTTTACAGTCCTAAGGATGCGTGGATCTCTGTTTTGCCGGGAGTGTTGTATTATCTTCTCTATCCGCTGGCTCCAGCCCTGCTGCTGCATTTTACCCTAAAATTAACAAAGAGAGATGTAAAGAAGAGTGTGATTTTTATCTATTTGCCAGCTTTTCTTTTTGCCAGTGCCCTAATTTTTCTATTTCTGTATTCCGTTTTTCATTCTTCCATCGTTTACTACAGATATTATCAAGCTGTATACTATATATTTCGCTTTTACACGGTTCTCTATGTCACAGGAACTGTCTTTCTGCTTGTCTCTGGGTTCAGGAGAGCTTCTATGATAGAGGAACGGGCGCAGATCAAATGGATCTTTTTCGGTCTATTTGTCGGGCTTGGTCCCTTTATCCTTTTGTACCAATTACCTCAACTTTTCAAGAGCACTCCTCTTATTTCAGATGAGTTCTCGAATGTCTTTTTTATCTTTCTCCCGCTGGCCGTTGCGTTTGCGATCATCCGATTTAAGTTGATGGATATTGAACTCATCATCAACAGAAGTCTGGTTTATTCCTTTTTAACGATCTTCACTGTGACGGTTTATCTGTTTTCCGTCCGTTTTCTGCATGAATTTGTCTCTCGGCTGGCAAATATCCATGAAGTTGTGGTAGCAGCCATTGCTGCCCTTGCTGCAGCGGCAGCTTTCCATCCTGCACGGAGAAAGATCCAGCATTTTGTGGATAAGTCTTTTTTCCGAGTCAGTTTTGACTATCGAGAGAGTAACCGGAGTTTTAATGAAAAAGCACATAGGATGGCCGACAAGGACCATCTTGTGGAGTACTTTTTAACAAAGGTGGAGAAGACATTGCCTCTCGAATCCTTGGGGATTCTAGTTTATTCAGTGCAGGACAATAGAAAAATCCCGATAATCACGAAAGATGGCGGAAAAAAGCTCGACCTGTTGCCGACCGAAGTTTTTGAAAGGAGTAGCATATCCGCAAAGAGCGGGGCTGTGCGTATGGAAGAAGGGATAGATTTTTCCAACGAATTGATATTAGCTAAATCTGGCTTGGAGGCGGTCATATCCCTGCCCTTCAAATTCATGGCTTTAGAGGGTTTTCTGTTATTGGGGAAAAAGAAATCCGGAGAAAGATACTCGCCTGAAGACCTAGATTTGCTCCTAAGTATGGCTAACGGATTGGCTCTGAATCTGGAAAGGATCATACTCCAAGAAGAAGTTATTCTTGAACGCGCAGAGAAACAAAAACTTGATGAGCTCAGCCAGATGAAGACTGAATTCATTGCAACTGTCTCACACGAATTAAGGACGCCTTTGAGTTCCATTCATAGTCTTTCGGAAATGCTACAGGACGGAAGAGTTAAAGATAAAGCCAAAGAGGAAGAACTATTAGGTGTTATGGCAGATGAGTGCTCAAGGCTCACTCGATTTGTGCACAACATCTTGGATATTGGAAAGATCGAACAGAATGTGAAAACATACCGCTTTTCATGGGAAGACATCCAGCCCCTTGTCGAGGAAGCCATTGCCCTGTTCCATGGGGATCTCTTCAAGGAAGGGATCGTGCTCCATAAAGACCTTCCTGAAAAGGTTATAACGTTAAAAATCGACAGAGATGCCATCAAGCAAGCTTTGACTAATCTCATAGACAATGCTATAAAGTATTCGCATGACGAAGGGGAGATAACTGTTCGGCTTGTAGAAAACAAAGGCGACATTGAGATCCAAATCCAGGATCAGGGAATCGGGATCTCCAAAGAAGACCAGAAAAAGATCTTTGATGATTTTTTCCGTTCTCCAGAAGCTATACAGAAAAGTCCAAATGGCGTGGGTTTGGGGTTGAGAGTCGTAAAATACATAATGGAGGCCCACAAAGGAGAAGTAAGGATCAAAAGCCTTCCCGGGGAAGGAAGCGTTGTGAGTCTCATATTTCCAAAGACATGAAGAAAATACTGATCGTAGAGGATGATAAAGCTTTAAGAGAAACTCTAATGGCGGCGCTTGTATCCGAAAATTTTGAGGTTCTCAGCAGCGCTGATGGGGCAGAGGGATACAGAATAGGAAGTAAAGAGAAGGTCGACCTCATTCTTCTGGACTATGTTCTTCCGACCATGACTGGATTTGAGATCTGCAAAAAGCTCAGGATGGAGGGAATTTCCACGCCAATCATATTCCTTACGGGAGAGAAAAAGGAAGAGCTCGATAGAATAATAGGGCTAGAACTGGGCGCAGATGATTACCTCCTCAAGCCTTTCGGGACAAGAGAACTCATTGCACGCATCAATGCTGTTCTTCGTAGGGTTTCCCCAAAGAGTCCAGAAGTCGAAGTGCTGTCCTTTGGGGATGTAACCATTAATTTTAAGAAACAGCTAGCAATAAAGGGAAAAAAGGAAATATCTCTCACAGTAAAAGAGATAGGACTTTTGAAGCTCTTGTCTGAACATGAGGGGGAAGTCATAAGTCGGGATAAAATCCTCAACGAGGTCTGGGGTTATGATAACTATCCCACAACACGAACAGTAGACACGTTCATGCATAACCTGCGTCAAAAAGTCGAAGACGACCCTTCCCATCCTCTTCATCTCATCACTGTGCCTTGGTCGGGTTACAAATTCATTAAATGACCTCCTGTTCCTGATTAATCCTCGATTGTTTAGGAGGAGGTTGAAACACAAGGGGAACTACAGATCAAAATGACCCTCAGGGTGTACAGAATTCGTGTTTTTTTTGGAGTGATAGTGTCGATCTTTGT
>JBATYS010000508.1:0-2259 GCA_049674205.1 Candidatus Aminicenantaceae bacterium | reverse complement strand
GTCTTCGCCTTTTCGTCTGCCTGCTCTAATTTTCGTCTCAGGCGATCTCCTGTCTGCTTATTTTCCTTTGCCTCGATCTCCAATCGGGCCTCCGCCTCACGACGCATTCGTCTGGCCTCCACCGCGTGAATGTCAGCGACTGTGAGCATAGTTCTCGCGTCATCGTCATATTTTATAACGTTCTTGAGTGCGTGGATGAAATCATTGTCCATCACGAACAAACGATCACCTGCTGGAAGATGGATGAACATTTCCTTTTCCTCTGGGTCTATCATGATTTGACCTATGACCTCTAATTTCCTTTCCTCATAGAGACGTCTCATTCGGTCGTGGCGTTTTATCGCTTCTTTTTCATCGTCCATTATGACTCCTTTTAAATCCCTGATATGATGAGCGATCCTATCTTTTTTCTATGGGAGCAATATGGGAGCAAAAAATACCTCTTTATCCACAACTCCTTTTATGAACGCTCCTTTTCATCCTGGTTCTTTTTATAAGATTTTCAAACTTTTCTTTCCCGTTGTGAAGAACACCTATTATAACCTCCCTTTACAGAATTAACCTCAAAACAGCCAACATTTTTCTCTCTCACTGATAATATCCTTTTCCTTCCCCCTCAATTGTCTTACCTAATGAAGTATTAAGTAGGATCCGCCTTTTTGATTGATGATCGCGATCTTTTTCATTAATCGTCCGTTATTTCGTCTAAAAATTTTTCATAGCTATCAAATGGCCTTGGTTCCTCCCCGCGAAAAAGCACATTAAGTTGTTTAAAAGGCATTGAGTCTTTATAGAAATTATTTGTTTCTTTAAGATGATAAGTTTTGATTCTATTAGAATTCTTTATGATTATTGCAAAGTTTTTAAGATAAAAACTTTCGGTTCCTTCGATTGGTTCTATTAAGATAGAAAGACTAAAATTTGAATAGTGCCTTTGTGCGGTTTTTAGAACCATCCATGGATTATTCCTTATTTTTTCCTTTTTTGTCATTAAGTTTCTCTTTTTCATTTAAAATTCCGTTATTAGCACTTAATGGAAATAGAGGCTATATCACCCCATGATTTGTTAAAACCTGTTCTATTGCTTCCCAGGCCCAGGAAGGACATGGAGGAGCTCCTTTTCCTTTTCCGGTAATATGTGCAGGGCCCCTTGTTAAACTATAATATCTTTTCACTTCTGCAATCCAACAATCATGATGAATGTTTCTTCCTGTATTCCTTCTCACCTCATTCTTAATTTTTTTATAGGTTATAGGAGCCAGGATTATGGGGCGTGTTTATTATGACTCACATGGCTGCCCTGGACTGTTTAGCCCGAAATCTACTCTTGGCATCTCCTGAAAGTATGCTTTTTCTCATGCGGACAGACAATGGGGTGATTTCTACCATTTCATCTTCTTTTATGAAACTGATTGCCTGCCCCAATGTCATTTTTCTTGAGGGGGGTAATACGCGGATGAAATCAGAGGTAGAACTTCTCATATTAGTAAGATTCTTTTCCTTGCAGGGATTTATGCAGAGGTCATTGTCCTTTTTATGTTCTCCCACTATCATTCCTTCATAAACTTGGTCGCCCGGAACAATGAACATCGTCCCTCTTGGGGAAAGGCTATCCAGCGCGTAAGCCACAGCTTTTCCCTGACGGTCAGCAACAAGCGAGCCCGAAACACGTTTTGAAAAGTTTCCCCTGTATTCCTCATAACCTTTCAGGTAAGAATTAATCACGCCTGTTCCGGCTGTGTCTATAATGAATTCATTGCGATAACCTATAAGCGACCGTGACGGTATGGTAAATTCCATGCGAACTCTGCTGGTGCTGCCATTGATGAGCTTTTCCATTTTACCTTTTCTTTTAGATAACTTTTCAGTGATGATTCCAATACATCCCTCACTGCAATCAATAAACAAATATTCTATAGGTTCGTGCAACTTGCCGTTTACCTGCTTATAAATAATCTTCGGGGCGCCTACGTTGAGTTCAAACCCTTCCCTGGCCATTGTTTCTATTAATATTTCCATTTGAAATTCGCCCCTTCCCTTGACGATAAATGCATTGGAATTCTGGGTGGTTTCAAGCTGTATGGCTACATTAAGAAGCGTTTCTTTTATTAATCTTTCATGTATTTTTCTGGACTGGACAAATTCCCCCTCCCTCCCGGAAAAAGGCGAAGTATTTACACTGAAAAGCATTGAAAGAGTTGGCTCATCAACGCTAATCCTTTTTAACGCTTTCGGATTTTCTTTTGTACAAATGGTATC
>JBATYS010000507.1:0-2678 GCA_049674205.1 Candidatus Aminicenantaceae bacterium | reverse complement strand
GATTGCAAATACACACCATCACTGTTTTTTCCAAAGACCTCATAACGATTCCTGAAGATGAGATCTTGAACACCGAGGTGGTCTATACGATCATCGGGGGAAATGTGAAGTACCGGAAGACAGGATTTTAGGCTTAACTTTTCCGGATGACATGCGTAGTAAAGAGTATAAAACAATTCCGGTTCAGTTGGAGGTAAAAATGAAACGATGAACGGACCGTTTGGGAAACGGTCCCTACATCGAAACAGAGCCGTACTGCTTTCCTGTTTTTTGTTTTTGATATTATACAATCTGATCACTCGGGATGACATCAACACGGATTTGGAAATGCTACCCAGTGGAGTTATAGATTTTGAATTTTTGTATCTTTTGGTTATACTAGATAGTCTTATTTTGGGGAGATTCAGTCGTCTCTCGGGATATCTTTTTAAGGAGCAGCGGAATGAAAAATATTATACTTTTATCTCTTGCCTTAAGCCTGTTGTTTTTTGCCTGTTCTAAACAACCGTCCGAACAAACAGAAGGGGAAAATCCGTTTTTTAATGAGTTTGATACTCCATATGGTGTTCCCTCATTTGACAAGATAGAAGAAGAACACTATGTCCCCGCCTTTAAGGAAGGTATCATACGGGAGAAAACGGAGATCGATGCCATTGCCAATAACTCTGAAACCCCGAATTTTGGCAACACGATCGAAGCTCTGGAGGGCACAGGAAATCTTTTACGAAGGGTCAGCAACACTTTTGGCGTTCTCAATGGGTCTATGACTAACGATAACATGCAGGCTATAGCTAAAGAAGTGGCACCATTGAGGTCAAAACATAGAGACGACATTATGTTGAATGCGAAGTTATTCGAGAGGATCAAAGCCGTTTACGAACAGAAGGACGATCTGGATCTAACTGCAGAACAAGCCATGCTCCTTGATAAATATTACAAGGATTTTATTCGTGGTGGTGCAAACCTGGAAGAGGATAAGAAAGCCAGGTTCAGAGAAATCAATGAAGAGCTATCTCTCCTTTCCTTAAAGTTTGGTGAAAATGTGCTGAAAGAAACGAATAGTTTTGAGATGAAAATCGATAACGCAGAAGACTTAGCTGGTTTGCCCGATGCAGTGATATCAGCTGCCGCAGAAACCGCTGAAGAACGTGGCTCTGAGGGAAAGTGGATCTTCACCAGTCACAAACCCAGTATGATTCCCTTCCTCCAGTATTCTGAGAAACGAGAACTCAGGGAAAAAATATTCAAAGCTTACATCGACAAGGGGAACCATAATGATGAGCTGGACAACAAGGCCATCCTATCCAAAATGGCGGCTCTACGTCTGGAAAGAGCAAATCTTCTGAAGTACAAAACCCATGCCCATTATGTGCTGGAAGAGAATATGGCCAAAGTTCCGGAGAATGTGTACAGTTTGCTCGACCAACTCTGGAAACCTGCGCTGAAGATGGCTAAAAAAGAGGCTAAAGAGCTTCAGTCCATGATAGATAAAGAGGAGAAGGATTTTAAGCTGGAAGCCTGGGATTGGTGGTACTACACGGAGAAGCTCAAAAAAGCCAAGTATGACTTGGATGAAGAAATGCTGAAGCCCTACTTTGAGCTGAACAATGTCAGGGAGGGGGCCTTTTATTTGGCGAATAAACTCTACGGAGTTCAGTTTATTGAGAGGCATGATATTCCAAAATATCACGAAGATGTTAAAGTTTTCGAGGTGAAAGAAGCGGACGGTTCCCATATAGGGATTCTCTACACGGATTATTACCCGAGAGCGAGTAAAAGAGGCGGTGCCTGGATGAACGCTTTCCAGGAACAATCCAGGCTGGGCGGTGTGGATGTCTATCCCATCATCACGAACAACGGGAATTTCCCCAAGCCGACTGGTTACATGCCCGCTCTAATCAGTTCTGAAGATGTGGGAACTCTCTTCCACGAATTCGGACATGCCCTGCACGGATTATTATCCGACTCTACCTACGATAGACTGTCCGGAACATCGGTGCCGAGAGATTTTGTGGAGTTGCCCTCGCAGATCATGGAGAACTGGGTGTTTGAACCCGAAGTGCTCAAGGCCTACGCAAAACACTATGAAACCGGAGAAGTCATCCCTCAGGAACTGATCGACAAACTGAAAAAGACCGGAACGTTCAACCAAGGTTTCACTACAGTAGAATATCTTGCGGCGTCTTTCCTGGATATGGACTGGCACACTCTGGAAGAGACCGAACTCAAGGATGCGGAAAAATTCGAGAATGAATCCATGAGCCGCATCGGACTGATCCCTGAGATTGTCGTGCGCTACAAAAGCCCCTATTTCAATCACATCTTCAGCGGCGGATACTCCTCAGGATATTACAGCTACATTTGGGCAGAAGTCCTTGATTCGGATGCCTTCCAGGCCTTTAAAGAGACGAGCCTGTTCGACCAGAAAACAGCGGCTGCATTCAGAGAGAACATCTTGGCTCGTGGCGGAACAGAGGATCCGATGACACTCTACCTGCGTTTTAGAGGAGCAGAACCCAGCGTAGAACCATTGTTGAAGAAGCGGGGTCTTATGTAGGATCGGACTCGATCCTCCTCGGGAACGTTCCAGTTATGGATAAAAAACAGTATGATGTCGCGATAATAGGAGGGGGGATTATCGGCTGTGCCACCGCTATGGCACTCACACAGGACAAGGA
>JBATYS010000506.1:0-5541 GCA_049674205.1 Candidatus Aminicenantaceae bacterium | reverse complement strand
CACCAAAAGGAGTATCGAATAGAAGATCGTTTCCGACGATCTGTTTGCGGATAGCGCTTAGACTGTATTGTTCCATGGGAATCTCCGAAAATAGGGCTTAACTTGGTTATTATACCTTGATTAGGTTAAGAATTGGATAGGCCATTCGAATGGATCCTAAATCCTGTTTATCGGTCAGCTCGGGGAGCGGACCCTGCATTTGAACTTACCTGGGCTTTCGGCCGTAGACGTAATCGCCGATGCGTCGCATCCATTCCAGCTCTTCTTCAGTCATAGGCCCTTTGGCAACCTCAGCCAAATTCTCTTCGAGTTGATGAGCGTTGGAAGGCCCGGTGATCACCACATCCACGTAAGGATTGGACAGGGCGAAGCGATAGCAATCTCCGGCAGTGGGATGTTTTTCATCAGCAGGGATCTTTTTCGATTTGGTGAGAGACATATGCCTTGTGGCATTGAAAATCACGTTTCCCGGCCTCTCTTCGGGAAGGTGGGGAAACAGGTCCTCTTCAGCCCCGCGGTTGGCGGCGTTGTAGCGAATGTGGAAGAGGTCGTACCGTGAGTCTTTGACCAGTTCGGGAAAGAGCGGGCGCGTGTGGCTTGAGAGGCCAAGATAACGAAAAACTCCATTTTCTCGGAGTCTTTCCGCCGTATCCAAAACTTTGGGTTTGGGCGGCTTCTTGTGCCACCCGAGAAGGAGAACATCCGCATAGTCCAGGCCCACCTTTTTTAAGCCTCGCCTGAGGCTTTTCTCCAATCCTTTTGGGCTGCGCCTGAAATCCTGGACGACAAGGACCAGGTCATCGCGTATTCCCTTAGCAGCGATGTTCCGGATCGCTTCTGTCATCTTGTTGTTTCTCAGTGCGCCCCAGTAGAAATAATTGCAGCCCGCATCAAAAGCGGCTTCGAAGGATTTGGCTGGAGCTCCATAGGCCGCACCCAGTCCCAAGCGGCCGACCTTAAGGTCTGTTTTTCCTAGTTTAATTTTTTCAGTAAGCCAATCGGACATATAAATCCCTCTCTAAAATGTGTGTCACACGACATCGATAATGGTTTTTTCCATCACACAATCTGATCACTCAATAACGCTATTGAGTCTTCTTGCCATCACGAATCTGGAAATGCAACCAAAGGTTTCTGGACTATTTTAAACGAGATTCGAGTCTTTAGTAAACGGGAACAACACAATTCTTGGTATAAATATATTTGGAGGCCATATCTTAATTAGAGCTTTATAAACTGAAAGGACGAGAAAAATGGAGGGAAAGATCAATCCAATTGGGCTTCGAAGATGAGCTGGAGCAGTGTTCCCACATCTCTTCCGGAGACGAAATTGCCGGAGATGTACGTGTTGACGCGGTGGACGACGACCATGTTGTAGTCAGGGATCACGAAAATGTAATGACCCCCGTATCCTCTGGCTGAATAGGTCCCTTGTTTCAAGTTTACTCCGGGCATGTGTTTGTACCGGTGCCCGTCCTCAGCCACCCACCACATGTATCCGTAAGCGTCCGAGCCATACAAGCGGCAATCCGAATAGGGCCGGGTGCTTTCTTCGACCCAATCTTCGGGAATGATCTTTTTCCCATTCCATCTGCCCTTCCTGAGCATCAGAAGGCCGAATCTCGCCATGTCCCTGGCCGTCATCCGGAAGTGATAGGCAGAGTGGATGGACTCCGGGACTCCTGACCTCATCCCATCCGACGGTCTATAGTCCTCCATCTGGATGGCGTCGGAGATGTCCTCTTTGAAGGCCTCATATATCTCTTTTTTCGTTAGCTGCTCGAATATCGTGCCGAGCGCGTTAAAGTCCCAGTTGTTGTAATACCAGAAGGTTCCGGGCTTGTGGCTGTGGCGTTCAGGCTTCAGGGCCTTCATCCCCGGCGATTCAGCGGCGGCGTCATGGTATATCCCTGATCTGGCTTTGAGAAGATCTCTGACCTTGGCGGTTTTCTCCAGTTCGGTCAAAGACGGCTCTTTATCATCGATTCTGAGGTCTCCCATTGTGGCATCCAGAACGATCGTCCCATTTCTCACATATTTCCCGTAGAGGGCGCTTAAAAAACTCTTCCGGATAGAGTGTACGATGTACTTGGTAGCGATCTCACCCCATTGATCGAGAATTACTCCATCCACAACGATGACCACAGCAGCTGTGTTCAACCCCTCAGCAAATTTTTTGGCTCTGGCCAAGCGTTCGGAGGAATATCCCAAATCCTCCGGTTTTCCGGCCCGCTCCCAGGCTTCTCCCGGATATCGCTCTTGGGCCAAAAGCGGTAGCGATGAGATAAGAAAAAGACATAGAACCAATCCAAATGCTCGTGGTATATTCTTTGTCGATTTTTTCGTCTTGATGCTTTCCCTCTTGATCTTTTTATTCATGATCTTTTCACTCTTCCTTTCATGCGACTTTTCTGCTTCTGATACATCACGCGACACTACCCTATTCTACGAGTGCTATCCATTAGAGTTTTAGAAAAAATCCTTTGACTTCTTTCTTCGTGCGCACCCAAAAGAGATCTGTGAAGCAAACGGTTGTTGATTTCTGAGTGAGGGGGGGAATTTGTCGAGCTAAAGAAATCTTGTTTACAGACGCGTCGCTGCTTGCATGAATGGGGGCAATGCAATGAATAAAATCTCAGGGATTTGAGTAGTTTTCATTGGACACTTGAGATAGGATAGACGTGGTTTGCTTGCTTGTGTGATCGGAACAGGCCCATGTTAGAATGGAGGGGATAAGAGAGGAGATCCTTTTATGAAAGGCGTAAGGCCCACAAAGTTTTTAATAATTGGTGTGATGTCGTTGTCTATTTGTCTTTTATCCTCTTCATTTTCTGGTCTAGGGGCGCAGAATAAACCTGATGTCAGAGTCGATCCGCGAGTTGAATTGATGAGTCTCATCTTCCGGTTCGCGGGAAATCCAGAGTATAACCAGAATCTGCTGACCTCCTACATTAAAGATGTCGAGAGGCATTTTAAAGAGCACGAAAATCATGATGTTGTGCAATTGGCCAGGAGGCTGAGACAAACCCGTGGTGTGAGTTTTGATGCAGTGATGAGTTTGGCCATTCACATCAAAGACGTGGACAGCATGCAGGAACGTGTGCCTTTGGAACCCGCACCCAAAAGCTGGGACATTCGCTGGACTGTAGAGGATACCCGGAAGTTTCAGGAAGCAGCCCGCCGCTTTGTGAAGGATACGGATTTTAAAACTTTTATCTATGAGCATCATGTCCTTTACAGGACAACCGAGTCACGCATGGAAAAAATCCTGGAAGATTATGGAGTTGTCAACTGGTTTGACAGTTTCTTTGGTGCTAAATCAGACGCCAGTTTTACAGTTTTCCTCGGAATGATGAATGGAGGCGCCTGTTACGGGCCCCGGGTTGTCTTTCCGGATGGGAGAGAAGAACTCTACTGCGTTCTTGGAGTTTGGCTCAAGGATAGAAAAGGGATTCCACGGTTCGACAAGAGCGTGTTGCCGACAGTTGTCCATGAGTTTTGCCACTCTTACGTCAACCCACTTGTGAATCAACATGCCGGTGATCTGGAGAAAGCGGGTCAGAGGATCTTTCCTTCAGTGGCGGATGCCATGCGCCGGCAAGCTTATCCCGAATGGAGAACCATGATGTATGAGTCGCTCGTACGTGCCTGTGTTGTCCGCTATAGGCTGGCGAGCGAGGGAGAAACGGCGGCGGAGCAGCAGATCGTCCGAGAGAATACGAACATGTTTTTCTGGATGAGAGACCTTTCCAGCCTTTTGGGAGAGTACGAGGCTCACCGCGGAAAATATCCGAACTTGGATTCATTTTTCCCGGAGATCGTCAAGTTCTTTGATAATTACGCAGCTTCTATACAATAGATCTTCAGGTTTTCTCAATCGCCAATTGGAGCACTCGGAATGTCATTCATAACGGATTTAAAGATGCTTCTCCGTTGAATCCGCGATTTGACCGTATGTTTTCGCTATGATATAAGCAGAGGTATATCTATGGGCGCAAAAGCTTGAAGGAGAAACGGTGAAGAGACGGCGAAAAATCTTCCCCTTTCCCAAACACAAAGCCCATCCTGACCAGGCAAGTTTTTCTCGTCGCTTTTTTGCTTTTGCCCTCGACACCGTCCTCATCTTTCTAGTGGCGTTGGTTCTCTATGTGGCCTATACCGAGGTTGCAGCTCTCTATACTCACAAAGAAGGCATCCTGTCGAAGTATAAACGAGACATAAAAGAGGGGAAGTCCGTGCTGATTTCACTGGGTCGGGGGGAAGGATCTTCTAAGCGAGTCAAAGAGTCCTACCTTGAAGTTCTTGAAGAACATCTCCCTCCTGAGGAATATGAGCGGGCCAGAGGGATGTCCATAGAACAGATCGAAAACATTTATGAGGAATTGCTCATTGAATTTGGCCCTGGATTGACCGAGATTCAGGAGGAGCCGGAGGAAATGCACATCCTCAGGGAATTCATCATCGGGTACATCTATTTTGTCCTCTTCTTCCGGTTTGGAGGACGCACTTTAGGAAAGAGAATTCTCTGCCTTCAGGTCATTGACCTCAAAAAGCGTAAGCGTCTGGGATGGTACCAGGCATTCGAGCGCACGCATGGCTATGCCTGTTCGGCTCTTTTTGCCAGCCTTGGATTTTTGCAGGTTCTCTGGGATGCCGAAGGATTGACCATGCACGATAAGATCGCTGGAACCACTGTCATTAAACTCCCGCGGAAAAAGAAGAGAGACAAGGGAGAAGAAACAGGACCAGAAGAAGAGGCGAAAACTTTATCACCCGAAGTTGATGGCTCCAGTCTTTTTTGTGAGCTCCGAAAAGTATGAATAATCCAATAGATGTGCATAAATAAATCAAAGAATGTGAATAGGAGGTCGTGATGGGAATTTCCAGGAGAAAATTTATTAAGAATGTTGGATGTGGAATGGCTGGTTTGACCTTGGGCACACGCCCCAATTCATACGGCTCTGTGCAAACGAAAGGGGATTCGGAAAAGCTGTTGGTAAAGGACCCAAAACATCCGAAGGCAGCGACTGCGGACCGCCTTCCCCTTGAATGGTACAAGAAAACTGTCGCGAGACTGAGAGAAAAGGCGGGTGAAAGAGGCGCAGATGCTATAGTCCTTCAAGGGCGGTGGAATATTGTCTATTTTACGGGTCTTTTCCACAGCACGACGGAGCGGCCCTTCTATGCGGTAATCCCGGTTCATGAAGATGCGCTCTACTGGTATCATCCGGGCCTCGACAGAGATCTTGTGAAATCCTGGTGGAGCACGGATAATGCCTACTATTTCGACTATCTTCATGCAGAAGGAGGTTACCCCAACTTGGGCATGTTGGATCTCGGACACAGAGTCGATCTTTTTGAGTGGTTGCTACAAGGATTAAAAGCCAGAGGTTTTGGCGAGAAAGTGATCGGTTTTGATACTGAATTCCCGCTGTCCAGGTGGAATAGATTTGCAGAGATCCTTCCCAAAGCTAAGGTGGTAGATATCAGTGACATCTGTCTTAACATGCGAATGGTCAAGACTGAAGAGGAGATCGCCCT
>JBATYS010000505.1:0-10772 GCA_049674205.1 Candidatus Aminicenantaceae bacterium | reverse complement strand
GTGCCATGAAGAGACAACACGTGAGTACTGGGATGGGATTCACGGTCAATTGGTCAAAAGGGGAGATGCCGAATCGCCTGTGTGCACTCACTGTCATGGTGAACACGGCATAATATCTCCCAAGGATCCACGCTCTCCTGTCTCTAGTGCCAGGTTGGCTGAATCCACATGCACGCCCTGTCATGATTCGATCACGTTGACAGAAAAGTACGGTGTGACAACCGGGCGAAGACCTTCTTTTATCGACACCTACCATGGATTGAAGACGAAGGCAGGAGATCTCTTTGTGGCCAACTGTGCCTCCTGCCATGGTGTACACTTGATTCTTCCCAGTTCTGATCCCAAATCCAAGATACATGAAGAGAATCTCAAGGCGACCTGCGGAGAATGTCATCCTGGGATATCTACAGAACTGGCTGCTATTCCAATCCACGGAGAAGGTGACCAAGAACCACCGAACAAAGTGGCCGAACTCGTCAAGATTATCTACATTATAGCGATTATCGTCATTATCGGCTTGATGGGGTTGCACTGGTTCATTGACCTGGTGAAGCAGATTATTCTAGTTATGAAAAAACCCCAAGTTCGCCGAATGCGATCGGGTGAAGTATGGCAACACACTCTTTTGATGCTGAGCTTTATCGTGCTTGTCATCACAGGATTTGCACTCCGGTTCGGGGACAATTGGATTTTCGGCTTTTTATTCGGTTGGGATCATGGATTCCAAGTTCGTGGAATCATACATCGTGTGGCGGCTGTAGTCATGATCCTCTCTACCGTGTGGCATATGTTCTTCCTTTTAACGCATAGAGGGAGAGTCTTTTTCAAAGACATGATACCGAATTTTACAGACTTGAAAGATTTTATCCAGCGGATACTCTACAATCTGGGATTATCAAAGACAGCCCCTCGTTTCAAACGATTCAGCTATATTGAAAAAGCGGAATACTGGGCTTTGTTATGGGGGAATGCCGTTATGATCTTAACGGGCATTTTACTCTGGTTTGATAATATGTTCGTGCAATTCCTGCCTAAAGGCTTTTTGGATGTGTCCTTGGTCATCCACTTCTATGAAGCCATTCTCGCATCATTGGCCATTTTGATATGGCATCTCTACTCCACTGTGTTCAATCCCCATGTGTACCCCATGAATCCGTCTTGGATAACGGGAAAAATGCCCAGGGACATGTATGTTCATGAACATCCAGATGCAGAAATTGAGGAAGTAAACAAAGAGTCTAAGTCTTAGCGATCGGATTTTGAACTGATTTCACCTCAATCAAATCCTCTGGGCTTTATAAATATTACTCCTGAATCTCATAAGTAATGATAATAGCGCCCACTTCTCTTAGGCGATACACGATAAATGCGTCATCAATTGGCCGGCTATTTGCAATAATCGCCGAGCCGCCGGTTCTTGGAAGGTCGCCGGTGTCGTAATTATCCTTTAGTATGATCGGAATGCCGTGCAGCGGGCCCCGAGTTACTTTCTCGATCCTTTCCTGATCGAGCGTCTCTGCAATGTCAAGGGCCTGGTTATTGATGGTGATCATGGCATTGAGGGCCGGACCCTTCTTATCATACATCGCGATTCGATCCAAACATTTCTGGACCAACTGAACGGACGTGAGAACACCGGATGTTAAAAGATCCTGTATTTTAGTGATCGTCTGGTTCGAGTCCGGCTCCCGGCATTTTTATGAATGTACAGCTTCAAGAACAGCCTTTGGATTCTTAGAGGCAACCTTTTAGATTTTCTCAGAGTCATAATTCATGACAGGTTCAAAAACTATTTCAAAATCGCAGTCAGAAATCTGATCAAACAAAAAAGCTGGACCTTCATCAGCCTTTTCAGTTTGGTCGTGGGGATAACATGTTTCATACTCTTGATGCTCTATGCGCGATATGAGCTGAGCTATGATTCATTTTTTAATCACAGCGAGCGAATATTCCAGCTCGGGCAATACTTACCGGACTGGAAACACGGAGGCTCCAACTATTTTGCTTCGACCTCGGGAGTGATCGCCCCGACTTTGAAAGAAGAATTCTCAGATGTGGCTTATGCCGTTCGGACCAAAGAAGTCGAATCCCCGCTGATTTATCAGCAAAAGAGTATACTCGGAAAAGGATTATACGCCGACCGGGATTTTCTCAAGGTTTTCACTTTCCCTTTAAAAGCCGGAGATAGAGATACATCCCTTAAAGATCCATTTTCCATCGTTCTATCAAAATCTCTGTCGGAGAAATTGTTCGGCAGCGAAAATCCCATCGGCCAAATCGTCACCTACGAAAATGGAAAGGTGCTGAAAGTCACTGGAATTGTGGAGGATATTCCCGGCAATACCCACCTCAAATTCGATTACTTGATTTCCTTTTTAACCATGTATTCCCTCCGCGACGATATCGACAGCGCATGGGGGATTTTGAATTATAACAGCTACATTCAACTGAGGGATAAGGTCGCGTATGGCGATTTCGAAAAAAAACTGTCGTCCATCGTGACCAAATATCATGATCAGAATTCGAATAACCGGAGCTACTTCCTGATCCCGCTTCAAAATATCCATTTCGAAACCCACATCAATTTTCACATAAAGGATAACATCGATAAAAAGAGTATCTACCTGCTCATGTTGATCGCCTTTTTGATTCTCTTTATCTCCTGTATCAATTACGTCAACCTGGCCACAGCCCGGGCTGGCGCCAGAGGTAAAGAGGTGGGCATCCGCAAAACCGTCGGAGCCAATGAGAGGCAGTTGAGAAAGCAATTCCTGGGAGAATCTTTCATTCTGACCTTTTTCAGCATCCTCGTTTCGTTGGCGGCTGCAGGCCTCCTTTTCCCTGTCTTTAGAAAAATTACCGGGAGCGAGATCCCCATGGACGTCTTCCTGAGTTGGAAGAATGCCGCCGGGCTTTTGGGATTGTTTCTGATGGTGGGATTCCTCGCCGGGGCCTACCCCTCCATTTATCTGTCAGCACTCAAGCCCTTGAATGTCCTGAAAAACTCATCCGGACCAAGCCGATCGGGCGGCCAACAGAGGCTCCGCAATATTCTTATGGTCTTTCAATTCGGTGTGACGATCGTCCTGCTTGTGGCAGCTGTGACTATTCAAAAGCAGCTTCTTTTTATCAAAAACCAGGATATCGGTTATAACCGGGACAATGTCGTGACCGTGCGCATCTGGAACGATGAAAGCCGGGACAATTTTCAAACGATCAAGAGGGAACTGTTGAAAAATCCTCAGATTTCAGCTGCCGCGGTTGCCAACACGGCTCCGCTTTTGTTAACTGAAGCTAACGATATCCAGGTGGAAAATGACACCGGGGAAATGGTGGAACTGCCGATGGTCACCACCTATTTTATCGATGAGGACTATGTGAACCTTTTTGATATGAAAATCACAACCGGCAGGAATTTTTCGCACAATTTGGCCGCCGACATCAAGAACCAGGTGATCGTTAATGAAACTGCGGCCTGCATGGCCGGACTTAAAGATCCCATCGGGAAAAGAATCAACAAATGGGGTCAGAACATGCGGATTATCGGCGTGGTTAATGATTTCCACTTCACATCGTTCAGGACTAAGATTGAACCCTTGATGTTTCAGTATAGACCGGATTGGAGTAAAATTTTCTTGATCAAGATAGAGGGCCATCATATGCGACAAACCCTGGAATATATCGATTCCACTTTCCGTCGGTTGAGTCCAAATTTTGCCTTTGACTATGCGTTAATGGATGATCTCTACGGTAATCTTTACAAAAAAGAGGGGGATTTGGGAGGGATCATCCTGAGCTTTTCGATATTGACCATGATCATCGCCACCATCGGATTATATGGTTTGATTTCCTTTGTGGTCGGGAAAAAGACCAAGGAGATCGGGATCAGAAAGATTCTGGGTGCCTCTGTTTTTTCGGTTGTGGGTCTTATCCTGAAACAATTTTTCATGCCTATAGGGATTGCCATGATGATTTCGCTGCCTGTCGCTTATTATTTTGCCCATGAATGGCTCGAGGGATTCGTCTATCGCATCGGCTTGAATGTCGGGCTATTCGCTTTTTCGACCTTCATCATTTTGATCGTTGCTGTTCTCAGCATTGCTCGCCAAACCATCCAAGCAGCCCTCACAAACCCTGCCACCAGCCTCAAACAAGAATAAATATCGTTAGATATTAAAAACAGCATTCTAAGGAATATTAAGATGAGCGTCTCGACTTGCATTTCTATATTAACAACAAACCGGATTTAAATTTAGAATACAGATTTTGCTCATATGCAGGACGAACTATACCGTTGAATGGCAAAGCCTGAAGATGTGAACAAAAGTTTGGAATACATCCAAACTTGACGACAGCCGTACTATAATTGAGCGTTATCATAGGATAAGCAGATATGAATATATATCTTCCAGGGTTTTTGATATAATAAAACAAAATTTTAATTGACTGATTAAGGGAAAAGATGACGAACAAAAAGGAGTTTCAATCCTATTTATCTGATATCTTAACGAATCTTCCTGTTGTGATGGCCTATCTCTATGGGTCCTACGTAAAGGGAACTCATAATATAAACAGCGATATCGATATAGCCCTTGTGCTTAGGAATAACTTGAATCAATTAAAGATACTTAAGATCGAGCTGCAGATTGCTGCACTGCTGGATAAGAAGTTTCAGTCCAAATTCGACATCCGTTGCATCAACAATGCCCCGTTGCGGGTAAAGGGTGAAGTTGTCACAAGCGGCCGGCTTATTTACTGTTCAGATGAGAATTTCCGCATTTCTTTTGAGACATTTATCAGAGATCGATATTTTGATTTTCTTCCCGCGATTCGATCCATGAGGAGGATTTATTTCGATTCTATAAAAACCGGAGGCCTCGTTGGTTGAGCCCGAAGTTATTGAGAATAAAATAAGAAAACTCCAGGAATTTCTTGAAAAACTGTCGCAACTTGCTAAAACTGATAAAAAAGATTTTCTCTCGGATTTTAGAAATTCCGAGAGCGCGAAATATCTTCTTCAAGTGTCGATAGAGTGCTGTCTGGATATCGCAAATCACATCATTGCATCTGAAAAGTTCCGTAGCCCGAATGATTACGCCGACTCTTTTCGTGTACTCCATGAACGCGGCATTGTCCCTGACGATCTAATCGGAAGCCTCGAAGAGATGGCAAAATTCAGGAATCGTCTCGTTCATATCTATTGGGAAATCAATGACGATCTTATCTATGAAATTATTCAGAATAACCTCAACGATTTTAACCGATTTATCCAGATGATTCTAAAATTGCTCTAATTTATCTTAACAATTTCGCCAGGCAAGAGGACAGATAAAATGCAGTGTCCTGGATGCAAAAACGAAAATCCCTCCGATTCCAAATTCTGTAAGGAATGTGGAACACAATTGATCGAAACAATAGAACCAAACGCATCATTTACAAAAACCCTCGAATCACCAAAGGAAGACCTCACCCGAGGGACCATATTCGCAGAAAGATATGAAATCATCGAGGAGTTGGGAAGAGGCGGGATGGGGAAGGTGTATCGCGTCGAAGACCAAAAGATCAAAGAAGAGATCGCGCTCAAGCTCATCAAGCCAGAAATCGCCTCCCATGAAAAGACTATCGAACGCTTCAAAAATGAGCTCAAGCTCGCCCGGAAGATCAGGCATAAAAACGTCTGCCAGATGTTCGATCTGGGTGAATGGGAAGGCACACACTTTATTACCATGGAATACATTTCGGGCGAGGACTTGAAGAGCTTCATACGAAGATCGAAACAACTGAGTATTCCAGCAGCCATAGCCATAGCCGAAGAAGTCTGCGAAGGGCTTAAGGAAGCCCACAAGTTGGGGGTTATACATCGCGATCTGAAATCCCACAACATCATGATCAACAGGGATGGGAATTCCCGGATCATGGACTTCGGCATCGCAAGAACACTTAAGGGGAAGGGGATAACAGGCTCTGGAGTGATGATCGGGACTCCCGAATACATGTCACCCGAACAGGCTGAAGGAAAAGAGGTAGACGAAAACACGGATCTCTATTCTCTGGGTGTGATCCTGTACGAGATGGTCACAGGGCAACTTCCATTCGGGGGGGACACCCCATTGAGCATTGCTGTGAAACACAAGACAGAGGCCCCTCCCGATCCGAAGATTGTGAATCCTCACATATCCAAAAACCTAAGGAAATTAATCCTCAGGTGCCTGGAAAAGGATCCGCAGAAAAGATATCGCAAAGCTGAGGAGATGTTCCTGGATCTGAAAAAAATCGAATTGCCCGAACACGAGTTGCCAAAGGAAGAAAGCTCCAAATGGAAAAATTCCATTGCTGTGCTTCCCTTCAAAAATATGAGTGCCGATCCTGAACAGGAATATTTCTGTGAGGGCTTATCTGAGGAACTTATCAATGCACTCACCAAGATCAATGATTTAAAAGTAGTGGCCCGGACATCAGCGTTCTCCTTCAAGGATAAAGACATCGACATCCGTGAGATCGGACGAAAGCTTAACGTGGAATCAGTTCTCGAGGGGAGTGTTCGCAAAGCGGGGAATCGTCTCCGCATCACGGCTCAGCTCATCAATGTGGCTGACGGTTACCATCTCTGGTCGGACAGATATGACCGGCAGCTGGCTGATGTTTTCGACATTCAGGATGAGATATCCCTGGCCATAACGGACAAATTGAAGCTCGAACTCCTTGGCGAAGAAAAACAGAAGCTTACTAAAAGATTCACAGAAGATATCGAGGCATACAACATCTATTTGAAAGGGCTCTACTTCCGAAGGAAGCTCACCGGAGATAATATCAAGAAAGCCATAGGCCTCTTTAACCAGGCAATCGATAAAGACCCAAAGAATGCGTTGGCTTGGGCCGGACTATCATACACACATATGGTCAGCACCTTCTATGGAGATAAATCTCCCGATGAGGCCTATCCACTGGCCAAAAAAGCTGTCTTAAAAGCACTAGAGCTGGACCATCAATTAGAGGAAGCCTATGAAGCTCAAGCAGCCATTAATGCTTATATGGAGTGGGATTGGGAAAGTGCCAAGGCCAATCTCGATCGGGCACAAGAATTAAATCCTGGGTATGCCTGGGTATACTTTCATCGTGGTTCACTTTTGACATATCTAGCAGAATTTGAAGAAGGCATCAGAAATTTCAAGAAGGCATGCGAGCTAGATCCACTGAATATAGCCTTTAACAGAAATCTAGGATGTATATATGTCCGTGCCGATCAATTTGAAAATGCAGTTGAAACACTTCAAAGAACGATCGAAATGGATCCTGATTTTCCGATGACACACCTTTACTTAGCATACGTTTACATCCAAAAAAATATGTATGAAGAGGCGCTCACGGAGTTGCAAAAAGAAAAAAGTTTGTTAAATGGCTTTCTAGAGCCCCATATTGGTATTGTCTATAACCTTATGGGCCAGAAAGACAAAACCCAAAAGATACTCGATGAATTATTAGTGCGGTCAAAGAAGGAGTACATCTCATCCTATGGTCTCGCCCTTCTCCACTTTGATCTTGGAGAAAATGACCTTGGTTTTTCATGCCTGGAAAAAGCATATGACGTGCGTGATCCTTGGCTAGTTTATATGAGTGTCGATTTCCTGCTGGACCGCGTTCGCTCCGATCCAAGATTCAAAGAGATTCTCAAGAGAACCAATCTGATATAATCTAAGAAATCCTCCTTACCAACCTAGGAAAGTTCAAATCTACAAGGCGTAAAAATTATTTTAATCTTTAGGTAAACCGATTTATCCAACAAACGTATACATATAATGAGAGGAAAAAAATGAGGCTGATATCAAGGATCGAAGAGATCATACTTCTCAGTATCTGGCGCCTTCAGGATGAGGCCTACGGGATAACCATCCTTGAAGAGGTCGTCAAAGCGACAGGAAAAACTTGGCTCACAGGCTCGATCTATGCATCGTTGAGTCGATTGCTGAAACACGGCCTCGTTGAGTCGATCGAAGGAGAGCCCACGTCTGAACGGGGAGGCCGGCGCAAGATTTTCTATAAACTAACTCCCAAAGGGCAGAAAGCTTTAATGGCTGTTAGACATATCAATTCCATGATCTGGACTGATCTGCCAGCTTTTAATGTCGATGAATAGGATGTTGAGGAATAATAATATAGTGCTGAGAAAAAAAACATTGTTGCGTATTCATGTCTTTGAAAAGAGAAATGAAAAATAGCACTTCTCCAAAAATAGAGAAAAAAATAAGTCCTCCAAAGTTGGCTGTTCGAATCATCGAACGCCTGCTCGATCCGAATGTGTGCTATTCGGCGATGGGGGATTTTGAGGAGCGATTCCAAGCTGTCGCCCATCAAAACAGCCTGTTCAGAGCGAAGCTCTTCTACTGGATCCAAATTTTTCTCATTTTTCCCGCTTTTACCAAGAATCTTCTCTACTGGAGCGTAGATATGTTAAAGAATTATCTCAAAATCGCCCTCAGGATCATCCAAAGACATAAGGGATATTCCTTCATAAAAATTTCCGGACTCTCGATAGGGATGGCGTGCTGCATCTTGATTCTTTTGTTTATGCGTTTCGAGCTGAGTTTTGACAGCTTCCACACAAATAAAAATCGCATCTATCGTGTTCTTTCGGAACTGGACCTGGCACATGGGACTGAAATTGTCCCGATCAGCGCAATTCCCGTGGCACCTGCACTCAAAAGTGACCTCCAGGAGGCCGCCTATGTCACGCGAATCACCGGTGACTACAGGAGATTATTCAGCATCGGCGAAAAAAAATTCTTTGAAGAGATCAGGTATGCAGACGACGATTTTTTTGATATCTTCACATTCCCGCTCATTACAGGCGATCCAAAGACCGCGCTTGAAGAGCCTTTCTCCATGGTAATTTCCGAAACCATCGCCGAAAAGTATTTTGGCAAGAGCGATCCTGTCGGAAAAACTGTACTCGTACAGAACTCTCAAGATTACAAAATCACTGGCGTTATGAAGAATGTCCCTGGAAATTCCCACCTCCGATTCGATATCCTGGTTTCATTTTCATCCCGGAATAACGAAGAGAGAGTCAAAGGAAATTATTGGGACCGCTTTTCCAATGATTACACATATATCTTGCTCGCAGAAGGAGCAGATCCTATAGAACTTAAAAATAAGTTTCCTGAGTTTATGGCCAAGCACATTCCCGTGGAAGACGACCGCTACAACCTTCACCTTCAATCTCTCAAAGACATCCATTTTTCCAGATCGAATTATGATATCGCCCAAAGAATCAATAAAGACTACCTTTATGCGTATTCGGCCATCGCTATTTTTATTCTGATCATCGCGTGCATCAATTTTATGAATCTGGCTACAGCCCGCTCTTCCAGCCGCGCAAAGGAAGTGGGCATACGAAAAGTCGTGGGCGCTCGCAGGGCCCAGTTGATAAAACAATTTTTTACGGAATCGGTACTGCTGGCAATTTTGTCTTTATTGGGTTCTGTATGTCTGGTTATGCTATTTCTGCCGAAATTCAATCAATATATACGGAGAGAGCTTACCCTCGATGTGTTTAGCGATATAGGTTTGCTCCTGGGTTTGCTGGCGATATCCTTATTCGTCGGTTTTGTATCGGGAAGCTATCCGGCCCTCGTTCTCTCGGCCTTTAAGCCTGCAAGAGTTCTAAAAAAAACATTAGATAAAAAGGCAAAAGGACTATCATTCCGGGCAGTCACCAGTGTCGCGCAGTTTTCCATCTCGATCGTCCTCATCTTTGCGACCGCAGTGGTTTATGCCCAGATACACTACATGAAGAAAAAGGATCTCGGATTTGATGCAAAACAGATAATTTCCATCCCTCTTACTAGCCATTCCCTGAGAGAGAAAACAGAAATATTTAAAAGCGAGATCTTACGAAATCCGTCCATATTGAGTGCCTGTGCCTCCTTCGGAACGCCTGCGAGCGGCACAGGCAGTGGGCGCTCCTTCATTCCCGAGGGGTATCCTGAGGGGGAATCGATTCATATGGAAACTCTATTTATCGACCATGATTTTATCGAGACTTATGGATTGACATTAATCAGCGGAAGGAACTTCTCCAGAAAATTTTTAACGGATACCGAACATGCCTTCATACTGAATGAGACGGCTGCAAAGAAATTGGGATGGGACGACCCTATTGGCAAGCGGTTCAGCGAAGAGGATTCTGGTGTTGAAGCCAAAGTCATCGGTGTTGTCAAAGATTTTCACTTTGAGTCGACCCTGTATGAGATTGCACCGATGGTCCTCACATTGAGGCCTTATCAATTCAGTCATATTTCCGCAAAAATAGGTCTGGAGGATGTGTCCAGCGCACTCACATTCCTTGAGGGCAAATGGAGAGAGTTTGCCCCTGAATATCCCTTCGAATATATCTTTGTCGATGAGGAATTTGACATGTATTATAATTTTGAGCGGAGGCAGGGTCAGTTGTTCACCTACTGTTCGATCCTGGCCATATTTATCAGTTGCATGGGTATTTTTGGGCTGGCCTCATTCACTGCAGAGAAACGGACCAAAGAGATCGGCATCCGGAAAGTCCTCGGCGCATCTGTCTCAGGGATTGTTGTCCTCCTTTCGAGAGAGTTTGTGAAGTGGGTTCTGGTCGCCAACATCATCGGTTGGCCTATTGCATATTTTGTCATGAACAGGTGGCTTCAGAGTTTTGCCTATCGTGTGAATATTGGCGTCTGGATATTTGTTTTTTCTGCATTCCTGGTTCTGATCATTGCCCTGCTTACGGTCAGCTACCAGTC
>JBATYS010000504.1:0-2353 GCA_049674205.1 Candidatus Aminicenantaceae bacterium | reverse complement strand
AATATGATCCGTTTTGACGACATCCTGGAGAAAGTTTCCTCATCCTATACGGAGCAGGAAATCACGCTACTCAAAAAGGCCTATGTGTTTGCAGCGCGCGCACACAAAGGCCAGGTCCGCCGTTCTGGAGAGCCCTACCTCAGCCATCCATTGGAGGTCGCCAACATGCTGGCCGACATGAAAATGGATGCCACAACTCTTGTTGCCGGGATCCTGCATGACGTCCTGGAGGACACAGAAGTCACGGCTCCGGAGATAGAAGAGACCTTCGGCAAAGAGGCCGCTCACTTGATCGAGGGCATTACCAAAATCAGCCTGGTCGAAGTATCCTCACCAGAATCCCGTAAAGCCGAAAGCATCCGCAAGATCATCCTTGCCATGACTGATGATGTCCGGGTCATCTTTATTAAGCTTGCAGACCGGATCCACAACCTGAAAACACTCAAGTTTTTGCCTGAAAACAAGCAAAAACAGATCGCACGGGAAACGCTGGAGATCTACGCTCCTATTGCCAACCGGCTGGGGATGGGGAGGATCAAGGCTGAGCTTGAGGATCTTTCCTTCCGTTATGTCGACCCTGAGCACTACTTTAAAATCGCATCCCTCATAGATCCTCTGAAGAAAAAAGCAGAAAAAGAGCTCAAGGGCATCCAAAGAACTCTCGAACAACTGATGGAAGAGCATCAGATCTCGGCTGAAATATTCTACAGGATCAAGCGCCCTTACAGCATCTTCAACAAGATGGCTCGGCGAAACGTTCCCTTCGATCAGGTCTTTGATTTCATGGCTTTGAGATTAATCTCGGATACAGTAAAAAATTGCTACGCAACTCTCGGCATCGTGCATCAGAACTGGCCGCATATTCCAAACAGGTTCAGAGATTATATCGCCATGCCTAAGCCGAATCTGTACCAGGCCCTGCACACGACCATCATCACAGAAAAAAAACAGACTATAGAAATCCAGATTCGCACTCAAGATATGCACAACCTGGCAGAAAACGGCATCTCGGCACACTGGCGATACAAAGAGGCTGACCCCAAGGCTTTAATGAAAGAGGATAAAAGGCTAATCTGGCTTCGGGAGGTCGCAGAGCTTTACAAAGAACAAAAAAGTCCCAGGGAATTTTTAAAAAGCCTGAAAACAGACCTCATTCCCGAAGAAGTCTATGTGTTCACTCCCCAAGGGATGGTTATCACTCTTCCCATGGGTGCAACGGTTCTCGACTTTGCCTTCCGTATTCATTCTGAGCTGGGCCTTCATGCCGGAGGCGCCAAGATCAACGCGAAGCTGGCACCCTTAAAAACCATCCTCAAACCCGGGGACATCGTAGAGATCCTGAAAAACCCGAATGCGATCCCAAGCAGAGATTGGTTGAACGCGGCCTACACGTCAAATGCCAGGCATCATATCAAGCGCTGGCTCAATCAACAGGAGCGGTTAAAAAACATCCAACTCGGGAAAAAAATGTGGGACAAAGAACTGGAAAAATACACCCTTCCTCCTGGGGTGAGAAAAGGGCCTGCAATGTGGACGCGTATTTCTCAGGCTGTCCCGTTCAAAATGGAAAAGATGGACGATTTATACGCTCTTTTGGGGTTTGGAAAGGTCGCCTCCAACAAACGGCTGATTGAAAAAATCTTCCCAGAAATGGACCTGACCGCAAAAAAAGGATCTCTTCTCGGAAGGGTTGTCACAAAGGTCAAGAAGAAACCCGAAACGGTCATCCTCGTGAAAAATGAGAAAGGGGCCTCGACAAAACTTGCAAAATGCTGCAATCCCATAAAGGGAGAGCCGATCACTGGATATATGACCTCTGGTAAGGGGATAACGGTCCATTCGCTCCGATGCTCCCTCGTCACGAAAGAAATCCTCGATCCGCAACGAATGATCGAAGCGTCTTGGGACAAGGCAATCAAAGGCGTTTTTTCTGGAAAACTCTTGATCAAGGGGGAGGATTCACCCGGTGTCCTGGCAAGGCTCACGACTGTGATCGCTCAACAAAATGGCAACATCACAAAAGCCGAAGTGATCACATTCCCTGATAAAAAGGCACAGATCAAGCTCACGCTCAACATCCGGGATGTTAGACACCTCGAAAACATCATAGAGAAGATCTCTGGGATCAAAGAACTCTTTTCTGTGGAAAGAGTGTAGAGGTTAGAGGGTCTTTTTCACTTTGCCCGAACGAAGACACCGTGTACACACCCAGATCTTTTTTGGGCCTGACTGAGTCTGCGCTTTGACGTGCTGCAGATTAGGCTTCCATTTTTTCTTGGAGGCTTTATGTGAATGGCTGACCGATTGACCGAAGCTCGGCCCTTTTCCGCAAACATGGCATTCTTTTGGCATT
>JBATYS010000503.1:0-3790 GCA_049674205.1 Candidatus Aminicenantaceae bacterium | reverse complement strand
GTGGCTGCCCGATATCTATGGGCTGACCGGTATTTCCCTCTCAAAGCCCAGCGCATCGGCCCCGGCCTTCTCGGATCAGAGGTAATAATCCCCAGGGAAAAGATACCTAAATATGTCAAAAAGGTCGAGAGACTGGCACGGCATTTCAACATCGAGCCCACCGTGGAAGTGATCGTCTGCGGAAAAGATCATTCACATATCTATGATGGGGAATCGATATCGAAGAAGAGGGGATATTACTCTTATCTGCTCATCGTTTCTTTCAGCTGTGATTATTCCAGGACTGTCCATTATGTTTTAAGCCTTCTGTTCATCCAGCTGCTGGTCAGGATGGCAGTACACTTTGGAGGGGCCCCTTATGGAGTTGGCATTTGGAACACTCCTTTTATCACAAGCAAATATAGCCGGAGTCAACTGAACAGACTCTGGCAAAAAAAACACGAGATCGATCCTAAAGACATAATGAATCCCAATAAATTTTTTAAGATCAAAGGACGATTTTTCAGTATCCCATCGCTTTTCCTCCACCCGGTAATTTTCCGTCCGGTATTGGCCTTATCACACCTATTTGCACCGATTCTGGGGTTGATCGCCAGGCTCACCGGGCCAGAGCCACAAAGCCGGTGGGACATCCCCGCGAAAGAAGGAAACCACGGTGAAGACCTGTTACACCAGAGTGCTCAACGGTGCACGTCATGCGGCGCGTGTATCTCTGTCTGCCCGGCCTACCATATCACCGAAGACGAGCTAG
The DNA here is from genome assembly GCA_049674205.1 of Candidatus Aminicenantaceae bacterium. Lineage (GTDB taxonomy): Bacteria > Acidobacteriota > Aminicenantia > Aminicenantales > Aminicenantaceae > WTAW01. Next base: position 3,039 of record JBATYS010000503.1, on the reverse strand, counting down.
TCACCGGCAGGACAAAACTGCGGATGGCAGAGGCGATGAAAAAAGGCATGGGGCTGTATCAAGAAGAGGCACGCGCACCCTTCCAGTGCCTTCACTGCGGTTTATGCGAGGAGGTCTGCCAGACTCATCTGCCGCTCCGCGATTGTTATCTTGTGCTTGAGGACTGGCTGGAGGATCGGTTCGGGTCTCCCGCTGAAACAGTGCAGAGCTTTGTCAAAAAACTGGACTCTCGCCGGGAGTTCATAAAGGATATTTTTGGCCTGGATCTGCCCGACTGGTCGCCGGAGGAAAAACTGTCCAGAGTTCCAGTTGTCGATAGACCAGTAGATAGAGGAAAGGCATGACACACCTTAAACGCCTTTCACCGATTCCGACTCCCTCACGCTACTCCATCGTGACTCCTTATCGTATCCTCCGCAGCGACCGGTGTATTAACTGCGGCACCTGTATCGAAGCATGTATTTACGACTGTCATTACCGCTCAGAGGATGATCCACGAAAAATGGCCGATCCCAAGGAGAACTGTTGCCGCAATTGTTTTGCCTGCATCAACCGCTGTCCGCGGGAAGCATTGAGCATGCAGATGAGCGAGGAATTTCTAACTTTGGGAGATCACACATACACTCCAGACAAAATCCGTTCGATCTTAGAGCAAGCAGAACAAGGAAAGATCCCGGTCAGCGGTACCGGTTACCGGGGATATTTTGACGGGGATTATTACGATAATATCTGGACTGATATGTCCGAGATCGTGCGTCCCACACGTGATGGGATCCACGGTAGAGAACACATTTCAACAACCGTAACTCTTGGACAGACGGCAAGAGACCTGTGTGGGATGGTTTTCGATGAAGAGGGCAACCTCAAGTCCCAAATCCCCCTTAACCGGGAGATCCCTATTCCTATAATTTTTGGACTCATGCCCTTTTTTCCAGGACATACGGCAATCTCAGCTCTAGCATTGGCTGCGAGCAAGCTAACAACCTACCTTACTGTCCCAGCAAAAAACGCCACCGTTGAACTGAAGGATTATTACAGTCATCTTCTCATCCGATTAGGACCCAATGAGATTGAACAGTACAGGGACATTATCGAGTGGGCGACTATCGTCGAGTTCGATCCCGACATGGACCCGATCTCTGGTATTGCCCGGGTACGAGAGATCAACTCCAATGTGCTCACGGTTATTCACGTTCCAGTTTCCGCTGGAGTGGACACAAAGATTCTGGAGCTCGTTCGAAAGGGAGCAGAGATTATACACTTGAGTGCAGACCTTCACGGAAAGGGTGCAGACGGTATCACACTGTTGGAATCCCTTCACAAAGTCCACAGTTTATTGGTTGAGGAAGGATTGCGAGACAGGATCACGCTGGTAGCTTCTGGAGGTCTTGCTGCGGCTGAACATGTCCCAAAAACCATCGTTTTGGGTGCAGATGCCGTTGTGCTGGACATTCCATTACTGATCGCCATGGATGTCTTGAAATGGGCCCCAGGAGAAAACGGGGATAAACATCCGATCCCGAAAGGGATCGAAGAGCTCGATCCCCGATGGGGAGCCTCTCGTGTCATCAATCTTTTGCTCTCCTGGAAGGACCAACTGCTTGAAGTGTTGGGCGCTATGGGACTTCGCGATGTCCGGCGGTTGCGAGGCGAGACCGGCCGTGCCATTTTTGCTGATGAGGAGCGAAGAAATTTCGTCGAACGGCTGAAGAATATACCAGAAGGTGCCACTAAGGCCAGCTCGACGAATCCAATCAATAACGATTCCAATAAGACAAATGCCAACGGGATAAATGAGGGTGAACCGCTCCCTCATCTAAAAGCTAAGCTGATTCCCGACAGATTCAGCATCAAACAAGGAGAATGGCGAGTTGTTGTGGATCGAGCACTTTGTACAAACTGCACTCTCTGTGCAGTGAGCTGCAAATATGATGTTCACCGGCGGATCGATGGTAAAATCAGGCTGGATGAACCGATCCACAGTCGATGCATCGGCATTTCATGCAAAGACAACGACTGGTGCTGTGTCAATGTTTGTCCTTGGGATGCCATAGAGATCGTCAAAGACCCGGCGGATTCTGTCCTCGGTGATCCGCGCTGGACGCCTTCTCTTCTGCGTGAAACATATCGAATCGCAAGGAGTGGTTCTCCTACGCAGTTATCGCCTGAAGAGCAGACCGGTGGATCCGGGGGTGGGTTTGACAAAATGCTTTTGGCTGCGACATTGCCCCAAGCAAAGCAGGCTGAAGGACCCGTTGACCTAACCATCCCACTGAATAGAAGGGAAACAGGTCCAAAGGTGAGCCTCTCTCTCCCTGTTTACGGAGGAGGAATGTCTTACGGATCGATTTCCCTCAATGTCATGCTGGGACGTGCAATGGCAGCCAAAGAGATCGGGACTTTTACGTGCACTGGTGAAGGCGGTTATCCGGACGAGTTAATTCCCTATTCGGACTCTATTATCACGCAGGTCGCTACGGGACTTTTTGGTGTCCGCGAGGAGACCATCCACAGGGCCCGTATGATCGAATTCAAGTATGCCCAGGGAGCAAAGCCGGGATTGGGAGGACATTTACTGGGCGAAAAGAATACGCCGGAAGTGGCATCGATGCGCGAGGCAGTTCCTGGAACGAACCTGTTTTCGCCGTTCCCGTTTCACAGCGTTTATTCGGTAGAAGATCACAAAAAACATTTGGATTGGATCCGTTCGATACATCCTGATGTGCTCGTATCAGTTAAAGTCTCGACACCATCGGATGTGGATATGGTCGCAGTGGGAAGCTACTATGCCGGAGCAAATGTCATCCACTTGGACGGGGCATATGGCGGCACTGGAGCGGCACCGGACATCGCCAAAAAAAACATCGCCATGCCGATCGAATATGCAGCGGCGAAGGCCCATGAGTTTTTGGTCAATGAGGGTATCCGGGACGAGGTTGTGCTGATCGCGAGCGGTGGCATCCGCACCGCAGAAGACGTGCTCAAGGCGATCGCTTTGGGTGCGGATGGGGTAGTCATCGGCACGGCGGAATTGGTGGC
>JBATYS010000502.1:0-4490 GCA_049674205.1 Candidatus Aminicenantaceae bacterium | reverse complement strand
GTCCAAAGCTCAACGCTAAGGTAAATCTTCTAAAACGCACAGACGCCCCCGCATAATCCAGGGCGATGATGCCGACATCGATCGCCCCTGTTGTAGTAACAGCGCCCGTATTGATGAGCGAATACTTGAGGAAAGTGGCCCTCGTACCAGACCCGTTCAAACTCACCGTAAATTTGGGTAGCCTGCTGAGGAGCGCAGGATTTGTCAGGGCCACAGAGCTGTCTCGCGCAAGAGTGAACTGTGTTTCCCCCAATCCAACGGCAGAGGCAGTCAGAATGCCGATGTTGTTCCAGGTTCTGACAGGAGCTTCATCTACGTATTGGCCGATTACGACTTGAGACCATCCAGAGGAGGGAAGGAGGAGAAGAAGGAAAAGGAGGGAAAAGAAAATGCCGATGAAAAAAGCCCAAGAAGCCGCACATGAAGCACCTTTCATTTTGTCTTGCATAACTGATAATTTTAGCTCTCTTTCCCTGTTATTGCAAATTCCGGATAAGTATGCTATTAAGTATGGCTTTGGAGAAATCATGGAGAACAAAGCGAAAAAAGGGAACACCACAAGTAAAAACAAGCAGAAGATCAAGATTGTAGGCATCGGATCCTACACACCCGATAAAGTCCTGACTAACGCCGACCTCGAAAAGATGGTCGACACTTCGGATGAATGGATTGTGTCCCGGACGGGGATCAAGGAGCGGAGGATAGCTTCGGACGATCAGGCCACATCGGATTTGGGGATAGAGGCGGGTCGGTTGGCCCTGAAAGATGCGGGGCTGACGGCTGATGATATCGACTTGATATTGGTGGCCACGAATACGACGGATACGCCTTTTCCGTCGACCGCGTGCTGGATCCAAAAAGCATTGAAAGCCGACCATGTCCCGGCCTTTGATATTTCTGCAGGGTGTACGGCTTTTATATATGGGATGATCATTGCCGAAAGCTTGATTGTGAGCGGTACGAATAAACGAATTCTTTTGATCGGCCCTGAGACGTTGTCGAAAGTCACGAACTGGAAGAACAGAAACACGTGTATTTTGTTCGGTGACGGGGCCGGAGCTGTGGTGCTCGAAGAGAGCCTCGATGATTCGGGGATGCTTTCTTCCTATTGGGGAGCCGATGGAAACCTTGCAGATCTTCTTTCGTTGCCTGGCGGCGGATCGCGCATACCGGTCACTCATGATATGGTGGATCAAAACTTACAGTTTCTTCACATGAAGGGAAACGAGGTGTTCAAACATGCGGTCAAGCGCATGGGGGAGGCGGCTGTCGAATCTCTGAAGGAGGCCGGACTGACCACAGATGATGTGGATTATTTAATCCCGCATCAGGCCAATATCAGGATTATCGATGCCACTGGGCGGCGTCTCAAGCTTCCGCCGGAGAAAGTCTTCGTGAACATCCACAAGTACGGCAATATGTCGGTTGCGACGGTTCCTGTGGGACTGGACGAACTTTACCAGGAAGGCAAGCTCAAGAAGGGCGACATCATCGTGATGGATGCTTTCGGCGCCGGCTTCACATGGGCCGCCCTCGTCTACCGCTGGTAAAAAAAGGGGACTGTCACCTATTTCCAGGGGTAATTATAAAAGGGGACTGTCACCTTTTTTTCAATCAAAACACAAAAATGGACTTTTCTGTACTACTAATCAACTTCGGTTCAAAGAAAGGTTCAAAGAAATTTATTGAAAGAAACTCATAAAAATACTATAATTACTATATATTCAATATAATTGTTTGAGGAGATTGTTATGAGAAAAGTCGCAGTGTTAGTTTTTCTGTTGGCATTCGCAATAACTACGAGCGGGACTTTATCTATTGCCTCCGACAAAGAAGCTCCGGATTTTACATTGACCGACCTGTCGGGGAATTCGATCTCGCTATCAGACCTCAAGGGAAAAGTCATTTTCGTCAATTTCTGGGCTACATGGTGTGGACCATGCCGCCATGAAATTCCTGATTTCATCGAGTTCTACAAGGAAAACAAAGACAATGGTGCTGTCATCCTTGGCGTGTCTGTGGATAAAAGTGCCAACAAAGTCCGCGATTTTGTGGATGAATATAAGATCAATTATCCCATTGCTATGGCAACTAACGAAATGATCGGTGATTATAAACCCGGCAAGTTCATCCCCACGACCATCATCATCGACACGGATGGAATGATCCAGGAGAAAAAAGTCGGGGCCATGGATAAAGCAACCCTGGAACACTATTTTAAAGAGTATTCTGGGAAATAACTCGATATCTTTTGTGAAGTCTCTTGTGAAGCTATCCATTTTTTATTATTTGCGGTTAAGCCCCGTCTAAATTAATTTTGGAAATCATAAAACCTCACTTCACAACGTCTCCATTAATCTGATAGAATTCTTCCAGCTTTAAAACTTGACAAGGATGGAGTTCAAATGCCTGGATCAGAAAACATAAGCTTATTCGTTGCGTTTACGGCAGGATTGATTTCCTTTCTCTCGCCGTGTGTGCTTCCGCTCATCCCTTCGTACATGGCTTTCATCACGGGGGTGTCACTCGAGGAATTGGCGGAACAGGAAAACTTGAAAAAGGTTCGGATGACGGTCATTTGGAACTCTTTGTTCTTCATCCTCGGTTTTTCGAGCATTTTTATTGCGATGGGAGCATCGGCCACGTTTATCGGAACTTTTTTACAGGATAACATCCGCTGGTTTGAGATCATTGGCGGGATCGTGATCATCATTTTGGGGCTTCATTTTGCAGGTGTTTTTAAGCTCAAGTTTCTTGAGCGGGAACGAAAGATCCACGTAAAGAATAAACGTCTCGGGGTGTTGGGAACTTTCGCCGTTGGGATGGCGTTCGGCGCAGGTTGGACGCCCTGTGTGGGGCCGATTTTGGGATCGATCCTGACTTTGGCGGCTACCACGCAAAATGTCGGCAAGGGGATTCTTTTGCTCGTGTTCTACTCGCTTGGCCTTGGGCTTCCGTTTTTCTTGGCAGGGGTCCTCATTCATAAGTTTTTTGAATACTTCAAGGCCATCCAAAAGTACTTCAGGATCATCACTGCTGTGGGTGGAATCCTCTTGATCATCGTGGGTGTGCTACTCCTATCAGGATATTTCACCGCCATGTTCTCCTACCTCAGCCATTAAATAGGGGACTGTCACCTCTTTCCAGGGGTGGAGAAAAAGGGGGACTGTCACCTATTTTTGTCCAGCTTTGTTGTTTCAAGTTTTTTCTAAAAATTTTCATCCAAGTGATAAAAAATTGGCATCTGATACGTCCTCTGAATATAGAAGGATTGAATTTATGCCAAGAGTGCCTCGAAATTTCCAAGATGGATTGATTTACCATGTTTTAAATAGGGGAAATTCCAAAAAAGTGGTATTTCATAACACATGTGATTATCACGGATTCCTAAAATTGATCGAAGACACTGTGAAAAATTTTGCAATTGATATTTTTGCCTATTGCTTGATGCCAAATCATTTCCACTTCGTTGTGCGCCCAAGAATAGCTGAACATCTGAGTAAATGGATGCATTTGCTTATGACGAGTCATGTCCAACGCTATCGGATTTTTTATCAATCGAGCGGACATATTTGGGGGGATAGATTTAAGCACTTCATTATTCAGCAAGATGTACATTTCTTGACGGTTTTACGCTATGTCGAGAGAAATCCGGTCCGCGCCAACCTCGTCCCATCCGCTAAAGATTGGCAGTGGTCAAGCTTCAGAGGAAGAATGAAAAAAACATCAAATTCTATAATTGATATTCCTCCAGTTGATTTGCCCAATGATTGGGGTGAGTTTGTGAACCGACCTTTAACGGAAAAGGAATTGGAAAGCATTCGATATTCAGTGAATCGACAAGTACCTTTTGGGAGCAAAAAGTGGAAGAAAAAGATAAGCAAAGAATTGGGATTAGAAAAAACTCTGAAGCCAAGAGGTCGCCCTAAAAAAAAGAAAAAAGGTGAAACAGAATAAAAATAGGTGACAGTCCCCCTTTTTCTTCAACCCTGGAAAAAGGTGACAGTCCCCTTTTAAACTAGGCTCATTCCGATTTCGATTGCTTTTTCATTCAGGGGGATCAGATGATGATATCGCTCTGGAAGAGTCTCCCTGAGGGCGATCATCAGCGATTCTTTTTTCACGATATTATTGATTTTTGTGAGGGACCCCAAGAGCAGCATATTCATCACTCGAACATTTTTAAGCTCGTTAGTGGCCTTGTCGACCGCAGGAATTGGATATATATCGATGTCCGTCCGAGTGGGAGGATTTTTGATGTTTGTGCTTTCCCAGATGAGGAAACCGCCTTCTTTGACGCGGGATTCGAATTTGCGGAGCGAAGGCTGATTGAGCACAACAGCCACATCATATTCGCTAACGATAGGGGAGGAGATAGGTTGGTCGCTGATGTTTACGATGCAGTTTGCTGTGCCGCCTCGCATTTCGGGCCCATAGGACGGCATCCAGCTGACCTCTTTTCCTTCCTTCATGGCTGCATAGGCCAAGAG
>JBATYS010000501.1:0-4194 GCA_049674205.1 Candidatus Aminicenantaceae bacterium | reverse complement strand
ATAATACACAATGCGTTATTGAGTGTTACAATTGTGTGGTGGAGAAAACCGTGAGAAGGGCTGAACGAGCATGGTACATCTCCCTTGGGGAGATGTGAGGGAAGCCCGGATCCGAGCGAAGTTTCCTCGCTGGGGAAACTGAGCGTGTTTTCGCAATCACCAATTGGAATACTCGGAACGTCATTCATCACGGTTTTGGAAGTGCTTCAAGCTCATTCTGCCTAAAGGATGAGGAAATATCACCCGTGAAATCACCTGTAAAGGCGATTGTGATGTATCCTTCCCTCATGACAAAATCTATGTGCTGCTATTCTGATAAAAGAAGCTCAAAATTTTAATAACGTGAATAATTCGAATTAATAAAGGACGACACAGGAATGACGGGCACAGTCATATTTATGATTCTAATGTCAACGATCGCGGTCTTTGCGATATTGAAACTTCGCAACGGAACGATGCTTAAAATTCTCGGAAAGCTCACGGATATGCTCGAAGAAAAAAGAAATATATCCGAAGTCCATAAGTTCCTTATGAAAAAAATTCAGAATTTTGAGCGAAACAGAATTGGATACATACGATGTGAAAAACGATGTTCGCACAGATCCCAAAGCGGGGACTGCGTATATCGTGAATGAATCGGGGATTCTGAATTACGCTTTTCTCGAGAGGCTTAAGGCTCCATTGGATCAGGTCGTGGACAATGGCTCGACCACCGTAAGAAGTTATAAATGGAACACGCAGCATAACGGGAACGAGTATATCAATTGCTATTTCGCTAAGAATAAACTCATAGGTCTTGGGTACACGTTTTATCCATTGGAATCCGCAAGCAACGAGCTGAAGATCGCGATCACGTCAAGGTATAACATGGTGAATGAACTGTTGCACAAAAAGTATGGGAAGCCGAAAGAGGATACAACGGAATTTAAGCATCCGTCATTTTTTGTGAACGACGATATTTTTTCGAGTACATTTCTTGCCTTTTGTGGTTCCACTCTTTTTTTATTCAAAAAAGACATTCTGAAAGATTCGTTTATCAGGGATAAAACACAGTAATCCAGCGCTTGAAAAAATCACCCCTCAAATCATCGACATTGGCTATAGACGAATCGGGAAAAAATGTTTATCATATAGAAAATCAAGGGAACTACTGATTGGTTAGTGCAATGAGATTAAAAATATTATTATGCGGTCTTGTGATTGTTTCACTGTTGTCTTGCTCATCCGGGCAAAGTGGCTTAACCGAGGTTGTCTCTCAGGAATTTAACCTTTATGCCAATGTCTATTTTAATGATGTTTGGACTGCAGCGGAAAAATCCATCGCTGATCTTGAGCTCACAGTCAAGAATCAGATCAAAGACAAGGGATTGATCGATGCTGAGATTCCATCAACTGAGGGTGGCTCAGAAGCTGTTCTCTTAAGTGTCATGATCGTTGAAGAGATGGAAAGGATCAAGGTGGATTGTATTGTAGTCATTGCAGGCCAAGGACCACAGCCTGAGAGAAGCCTGTGGTACGTTAAACAGTTTTTTGCGGCATTAGAGAAAAACTTGGGTTTGTAGCGAGAGTCTCACAGCCCGGTGTGCTGGAACAGGCGTATCAACCAAGCTGAGCAATACGTCCTAGTGATTCTTGTTTTGACCGATAAATTCCACTCCTGTTAGGTAATCCCGCTGCCACACTACCTTCGAATATGTTGAAATCGTCTTGGATTCTCGTCCCGGGATATCAAAATTCAGCTCGAGTATCGTTCCTGGAATGACCTCTTCATCCAGCAGCAGGCACATCCCCATGGCACTTATGTTCTGTGAGAACACAGATTGGAAAGGCTGCTTCAACAATTTGTACTGGATTATTTCAATAAAATCTAAGCGATCGTGGGTTCTTTTGTTGTATATACCTTTGGCTTTGAAGACATTGATCTCCATTTTTGCCCCGCATAAATAATTTAAAACCTCAAACCTTACCAACAGCCTATCAGAATTTACACATAAAATCAATTAATTAATGGGGACGGGCCATGGTAAGTGCTTGATATATTATAAGATAAGCTAGATTTTCGCGTGATATTTTCCCTTAGAATGCCAATTTTGTATGTAAAATAGATGCTCTAAGAGTTATATGAGCACCATGCGCCGATGTAGGGTTCATTCCCCGAATGAACCGTTCGAGGAGCGGTCCCTACATTGGAACGGACCGTTTGGGAAACTGTCCCTACATAAGTAATTTAAGATGAATTATTAAAAATAGGACATGAAAGAATTGGCTGGCTGGCGTCGACAAGAAAAGGGTTGAAAGGCTATGGTAGGCGAAATCCTCCAGCCAGCGCAACGGGGTTAGATAAATTGTATCAGATGTTTCAAAGAAAAAAAAGAAATTTAAACATTCTTTTTTGCCTGGATTATTCACGAGTTGAGGTTGCCGCAGCGGCGAGGAAGCGGCCCATGAAGCTGTAGTGAACTACTGCGAGCCGTCCCAACCTAACCCGGGCTGCAACGAAGCCGATGTGGTAAGATCGGCTTGCCCGAAGGGTAAAGAATGCCGACATAGAATGAAAAAAATGTATGGAAAATGTGTTTAATGTCCTGCTTCAGCAAGCCCATTGGTAATGGCACATATGAAAAGAGATAGATAATGGTGTCGGCAAATTTATGAATAATTCAGTTTAGTTGATCAGGTCTGAGATCTTAGCCCGTATACAGTCCCGCAACTCTTCAGTCGATAGGGCTTGAATCACCTCCGTGTCCATGGGCTCACCGAACTTGATCGAAACGGGACGGGGCCAGATGATCCAGGAGCCTTTCCGTTTGAGCTGAAACAGACCTGATATTCCAATCGGGATGATGGGGACTCCCGCCTGTTTTGCCAGATGAAAAGGGAGCCGTTTGAAATCACCCAGGCTCCCGTCCAAAGTCCGGTGTCCCTCCGGCAAAATGACGATGGACAATCCTCCTTTGAGTGATTGTTCCGTTGTCTTCATGCTTCTAATGGATGCGTGGATGTTTTCCCGGTCGATGGGGATGTTTCCTAACCGCTTGATCACCCAGCCATACACAGGCCATTTGAACTGGCGCAATGCTTCCACTCCCCGGGTAAAAGTGGGGATGTATGCTTCGAGCAGCGGAATATCGAACAGACTCGAGTGATTGCACATAAAAAGATAGGTCTTTTTTGGCTCGATATTTTCACTCCCCTCTGAATGGACCTTGATGAACAGGATCTTGAACAGGAATCTCAGGTTTTTTTTGATCCATGGGTCGATTGTCCTGGGTTTGAATAAAAACGTAAGTATAATCGTTATGAGACAAAGAATAACAAAATACATACCGCCAACAACCCAGGCATAAAGGGATATCAGGACCTTCATTTCCAGAATACAGGGACAGCCTGGTGGAGACATTCCACTTCCATGGGTGTGATGCCCACCAACTCTCCATCCGGAGCCAGGACCTTTGGAACGTCGGTCTCAACTTTGATCTTTTTTGCCTTGAACTGTTCGATCTCATCCAGATGGATGTGTTCACCCGTGAAGATCTTGGGGAAGCACTGGATCAGCCTCCGACGCGAAGCCCTCCCCAAAAGAGTGACATCTAGGAGCCCGTCATCGATCTCCGCGTTCGGGGCCATCAGGAAATTGGATGTGTAAGTGGTATTTGAGATCTCCACAAAGATATTCTCCCTCTCATAGGTCTTCCCATCCGCTTCGATCGTCACTCGATATGTCTTCAGGAACAAAATCTGGTAGAGAACCCCGATCGTGTATGCCACATTTCCGAAGACCTTTAATTTGTGTGCTGTTTTCCCTACATCGGCCACAAAACCCAATCCTAAAATGTTGAGGAAATAATAATCCTGTCCGTGCGTGTGGAACACTCCGACATCCACGTTCCTGGGCCGTCCCATCTTTATGATCTCGACTGCCTCCTGCCATCTTGCTACATCCATATCCAAGTCGCGGGCAAAGGCATTTCCTGTACCTATGGGGAGGATTCCCAGCGGAATCTTCCCTCTGTCCTCGTTCTTGTAATATCCATTGATCACCTCAAAGAGTGTGCCATCTCCACCCCCGGCCACCACTCCGTCATATTGGGAAAAATCGGCATTCCCCACAATATCCACGGCATGCTCGGGATAGTCAGTGATCCTTAATTCGAATTGGATGCCTTTCTCATTAAATAGGGCTTCAACTTCAGG
>JBATYS010000500.1:0-2069 GCA_049674205.1 Candidatus Aminicenantaceae bacterium | reverse complement strand
GATCAGGTGTTGGCTGCGATTATGTTTCTCTCATTTGCTTTTTTTTGCTGGTTCTTTGTCAACGGCGCATTATTCCCGCACAATTTCGAAAGAAACGCCACCTATCTGGTTTTCTATTTTGTCCTGACTCCATTCTTCCTCACAGCACTCATGGGAGGATTATGGAGCGCAAACGGTTCAATCTATATCGGGCTCCTTGGTCCTCTTTATGCTCTTCTGCTTCCTGATAAACGAAAGGCGTTTTTCCTTTTTGGATTATATGTGGTGTTGGTCGGTGGATTTGTCATATATCAGCCTTATTTCAAGGACTCGCCAGCTGAGATGACTGGTCTTCGTTTGTTCATTTTTTGGTATGGATTTCTGATAATAGCTGCGTTTGTATTTGGTGGAACCTATTTTTTTGTGATTCAACGCGATAAGGCCTATCTCCTTCTGGGCCTCGAAAAGGAGAAGTCGGAAAGGCTTCTTAGACGCATCGAAAAAGACCTGGAGCAAGCGGCAACGATACAAAGGGATCTCCTTCCCAACGAGAATCCAAGCCTCGAGGGTTTCGACATCACGGGGACGAATATCCCCTGCTACCAGGTGGGCGGCGATTATTATGATTTTATCCCCATCGATGCCGATAGGTTGGGTGTGGTCATCGCCGATGTCTCGGGTAAGGGCATCAGTGCATCGCTCCTCATGGCCTCGCTGCGGGCGGCGCTTATGGCCGAGGTCCATCCGAACTACGACATCCGGAAGATGGCAGGCCGGCTGAATGATTTTGTCTATAAGAGCTCGCCTATGAACAGCTTTATCACCTTTTTCTTCTGTGAGATCGATCGTCAGACTGGAGAGTTACAATACATCAATGCAGGGCATAGTCCGCCTCTGGTGATTCAAAGCTCCGGCCAATTTTAGAACCTTGAAAGCTCCGGGTTTGCCCTGGGCATGTTTCCCGATGTGAGTTTTGAACCCGGGAGTATCCATCTCAAAAGTGAAGATATCGCTGTTTTATTCACCGACGGAATACCAGAAGGAAGGAACAAGGCGCAGGACGAATATACAGAGGAGAGGCTCAGGGATCTGGTCATCGACCAGAGGGATCTACCTGTCAGTCAACTCAGCGCCAAAATTTTCGAAGATGTGGAGGCCTTTACCTCAGGGACCGAACAGGCCGATGACATCACCCTCGTCATCATAAAAAGGCGAAAATAGCATCCATTAGATCCGCCAGCAGATGGCCTTGATAGACTAAATAAATTATTTATACACCCCTTCTCTTGGTCCAAAAGACAAAAGAACAATTGTCCCTTCATTCTTTCTGTATATCAGCCTTCTGTTCTGCCCTTTAGTGGTATAACTGAAGGATCGCAATTCTTTGAATTCTCCTTTGAGTTGCTTTCCCGCATCCGGACTTTCCAATATTCTCGAAATGGCTTGCCTCAAGGCCTCTTTCTCATGGCTTTCTTTTATTTTCTTGCGCAGCTTCTTGAATTTTGAGGTTTCAACCAGCTGCATTACAGGTCCTTCAGTTCCAGCTCTGAAACATCGCCCATTTCATAATCGACCATCGCCTCCAGGATGTCCTTGATTTCCTGAACCGTAAGGTCGAGATTTTCTAATGCTAAAAGTCCTATGCGGAGGGTATACCTGAGAGCACCGGAAAAATCACGATGCTCTTTCTTGGCGAAAACACTCAAATCTTTCACAAGATCTTCATCCATGGCGATTGTTTTTCTGACCATCATTATCTCCTCGCATATAATGTATGATTTTTTCATACTTATGTCAACAATATATGATCACATCACATCGTCGACAAACTTCCTTTCTTCACTTCTGACCAACGCTTATACCTTACTATTTTTCTCATGAATCGAATATTTATTCTTGATTATTGTTAGGGGAAGATTTTTAAGCGATCCTTCAATTCTATCAATATGATAAAGAAATTCCGTTGGATGCGGTTGTTGCAGAAAGCAGAGATCAGGAAGACTTCGTGCGTGAGAAATTGGGTGGTGCAATGGCCTTTGTCTTAACGTGTATCGATCCGCGGATCAAGGTCATTACGGCATGTGTAACAC
>JBATYS010000499.1:0-11476 GCA_049674205.1 Candidatus Aminicenantaceae bacterium | reverse complement strand
TCAACCAACTGTTCGTTGTGTTCATCCAGCTGAATGTAGTCTTTATAGGCCTTTAATGCCTTCACCTCTTTTCCCGGTTGTTCTTGCAGACATTTTCCCAGGTAAAAAACCGCCTGGGAATGCCAGGAGCTCTCCGGATAATTATCGATAAGCTCCTCCAATTTTTCCTGTGCTTCCTCCCATTGCTTGTCAAAAATGAGTATTTTTGCATCTTGGAAGAGTTTCTCATCCAGATCGACCTGGGCATAGGCCTGCAGGACAAAAGAAACACAAAGAATTATGATTAAGGTTATGCCAGATTTTTTCACTTTATACCTCACTTTCCTCTAAGTCTCTCTTCAAAAGTTTGATCTTCAAAAGAAGCTGGTTATCTTCGATGAGGTCCTGAATATTTTGAAGGTCTTCCTCTGACAGTTGATCACTGATCTGTGTCAACTCAAAAAAGAGGAATTCGATCTGATCACAGATTTCTTTAGCTTTGGCCATGTGGAACTTATCCAGTTGAGGGTTGATGTATCTCTTCTTGACGAGTAGATCTTTGGCTGCTTCCGAAGCAAGATCGCGCCGCCATGATTGTGGAGTTTTCTCTGGAGATGCCTGGACAAAATCCAAGAGGATGTACTGGCTTTTCTCAAGGTAGTCCAAAGTATCTCGCCTCGCCATCTCAAGCTCTACACGGTCCAAAAAATCCTTTGACACAGAAAAGCTTTCTCCCCGAGATTCTCTCAGGAGGGATGTCCGCATCACGATCAATGTCGCAAGAGAACCCAGCATAAGTCCCACGAGCAGAGCGGCATAAACAGGCTTGAGCCGAGATTGAACCAGGATCTCCCAAAAACTCCTTCGCGGCGCCTGTTGAGGACGAGCGGATTTATGATCAAACACAACATTACTTATCTGGTTGGGAAAGGCATCCCAATCCACAGATCCCATGGCCTCTTCCACATTATCATTCAGGGAATCCGCGGCCCGGACCAATTCCTTTATTCCCTGGAGTTCCTCCTGACAATGCGGGCAGATATCCAGATGAGATCGGATCCGCTCTCTTGTATTGTTATCGAGCTCTCCATAGAGGAAGGCGACCAGATCTCTGTTGATTCTTTTGCACTTCTCATTCATGTTTTCTCTCCCATATAAGGGGTCATCAAGGCCCTGAGATTCTGTGTAGCCTTGAAGTGGAGGGATTTCACTGTTCCCACTGAGATCCGCAAAATCTGTGCGATCTCTTTATATTCTAGGTTGTTGTAATGTTTCATCACAAAAATCATGCGCTGTCTTTCGGTGAGTCGGTCTAAACATTCCGTAAAAACTCTTTTAATATCGGAAAAAGACTGCGAATTTTTATCATTCTGAGAAGGCACATTGACCTCCTCGACATCTTTATCACTCCTGTAATCCTTGTTCCGGCTGTAATTTTTCCGGTAATAATCAATACAGAGGTTTTTGGCAATCTGTAAAAGCCATGTCTGAAAATTTTTCTCCGAACGGAACATGTCCACTTTCTGGTAAAGCCTCAGGAATGTCTCCTGGACAACATCTAAAGCATCCTCGTTATTCCGCAAATAGGAATAGGCCAGCAGATAAACTTTCTTTTGGTAAAGACGCGTGATCTCCACGAAAGCATCTCTGTTCCCTTCCTTTATTCTTCCGACCAGAAGAGGGACGTTGTCTGGTTCTGCGGTTCTTGTTACTTCCATCTGTCCCATAGACATTCCTGTATGAATACCCACTCTCTCAATCAAGCCAGATCAAGACTTTACTCTCTTCATCCTCGATCTCGACCAGGAGCCCGGGGCCTAATTTCTCGAGGTCTTTGATATTTCTCCAATCGAAATCATAGCGCTCATCGAATTCAAATCCTTCCTCGTCATCTGCCGCTTTGATCCCGATATCCATACATGTATTCACCAACCAGAAGGGCGCCGAGACTTTGACGAGCTGGCGCTCTGACGCCTCATAGACCAACACTTGTATGGAATCAGCCCTGCCCTCTCTGTTCGGACGTTTTTGGTGGATGGAATCTATCCGCTTGTACGCCGAACTAAAATAGCGGTCTGGATTTTTAACGTTTCTAATGACTCGCACAGTGAAACAGCCTGATAACAATAAAGGGATTAAAATCAACAAAGCGAATTGAGCTAGTTTTTTCATTTTTCTCATCGAAATCCTCTATGGAACGATTTCAAAGTTTAGTACGGAAGGAATCCGGAAAAGGTTCACGCATCGACCGCTATTATTTATGATCGGAAGTATTCAGAGATAGTTTCGCTCAGATCAAGAGTAACGGACCCATTTGAGGATTTCGCCGAAGCTCGGACGTTTCCCGTACATCAAGATCCCCACACGATAGATCTTGGCCACGAGCCAGATCATCAGTACGATCGACAATATGAGCAGGATGATAGAAGTCGCGATCTGTGAAAATGGGGGAAGCAGCACACAAATGCGCAGGAGCATGAGTATGGGAGCGAAGAACGGGATCATAGAGAGCACGACCGAAAAAGTACTGTCAGGACTTCTGATCACAAACATCATGAGCAGGATCGGAACAACAAGGAACATGACAACCGGCATGATGAGTTGTTGGGCCTCCTTTTCCGAATTCACCATAGATCCGATAGCTGCATACATAGTGGCATAAAGAAAATATCCCAGGATAAAGAATAGAACAAAATAGACCAAGATATACGAAGGAATGGAGGGCATTGGGAATGACGCAGCAGCCGGGAAAAAACCGATCAGGAGTTTTTTGCTGTATCGGGATGCGGCAAGACCGAATAGAGCCCAAATGGCATACTGAGTAAACCCAACAGCAGCGATCCCCACGATTTTTCCTGCCATGAGCTGGAAAGGTTTCAAAGAGGAAAGAACGATCTCCACAACCCGAGAACTTTTCTCTTCGATCACACCTCTCAGAATAATCTGTCCGTAAAAAAGCAGGGTCATGTAGAGAACAAGGACCAAAAAATAGGAGATGATGAAAGTCCCTCCCGCATCCCTCTCCACGCCTCTTTTTGTGACCTTCTTTGTCGCGAGCGCCACGGGCCGCATGTACTCGCTTATCCTTTTCGGATCTAAACCTTCGTCCTGCAGCCTTTTTTCGATCACGATGCTGCTCAAGGCCCTGTTGAAATTTCCTCTTTTGTCAAAATCTGACACATGTTCGGAAACGAATTCTGCCTCTCCGTCCCCAGAGATATTTTCGGGGATGAAAATATAAGCGGAAAGTTCTTTACTCAAGACTTTCTGGTTCAGATCCTCCCTGAGGGCTTCCATATCATCTTTCAGTGAGTAGCTTATAAGAAGATATCGCCGGGTTCCATCCTTCAGTTTTTGATCGAGCTTTTGCTCGAGTCCCATAAAGATCTCGCCTGTTTCATCGATGATCCCGATCTTCTCTTGTTGATCGACTGCAATGAACTGAACCACAACTGGCACTACAATAAATGCGGCCATCAGAACTGGGCCTAAAATCGTCCCGATGATGAAACCTTTTGTGCGGATTATCTGGATGTATTCTCTTTTAATAACTGACAGTATCTTTTGCATCTCTCTCCCCCACTTTTTCGATAAAGATCGCATTTAAAGTCGGTTCCATGACCTCGAACTTGGTGATCCTGATCTTCCCCACAAGTGCGTTGAGCAGTTCTTGAGGATCTGTCTGTTCTTTGAGCTTTATCTCCATAGACTTTCCGTAGTCATCTATTTTTTCGATCACCGGTAAGCCCTGGATAAAACTGGCATCACCTTCATAATCCAGAACCACTGAATTTTTTCCATACTGTTTTTTAATGAGGCTCAAATTCCCTTCCAGGACCTTCTCGGCCTTGTTGATCAGGCAGATGTTGTCACAGATCATCTCCACCTGTTCCATCCTGTGCGTGGAAAAGATGATCGTTCGCCCATTCTTTTGCATCTCCAGCATAATATCCTTCAACAGCTTTGTGTTCACGGGGTCCAGTCCGGAAAAGGGTTCATCCAGAATGATGAGCTCTGGGTCATGTATAACGGTTGAGATGAATTGGATTTTCTGCTGCATTCCTTTGGAAAGCTCCTCTACTTTTTTCAGCTTCCAGTCAGTCAAGTCAAACCGCTCCAGCCAAAAATCTATCCGTTTCCGGGCTTCTTGACCCCGGAGTCCTTTCAGTTCGGACAGAAAGACGAGATGCTCCCCTACCTTCATTTTGGGATATAGCCCTCTGTCTTCAGGCAAATAACCGATCCTCTCCTTCATCTCTTCATCGATCTTCCTGTCCAACACTCTGATGGAGCCCTTATCAGGGATGATGATATTCATGACCATGCGGATAATTGTCGTCTTCCCAGCCCCGTTCGGGCCGAGCAATCCATAAATCATTTTCTGAGGAATCTTGAGCGATAGATCTTTGACGGCATAGAAATCCCCAAACCTCTTGGTGATGTCTTCAATCTCCAATGCGTTCATCACTTTTACCTCTTAAAATGTTATTACCTATGGATGATATAATACATCCCTAAAAAGTTCAAATTCCGGATGGCATCCCGCTAGCATTTCCAAATCCGTGATGATATCAATCAGAGTGATCAGATTATATGATCTCAAAAACGAACAACGGGAAAGCAGTGCGGCTCATGTAGGGACCGTTTCCCAAACGGTCCGTTCGGGGAACGGACCCTACAAAGAAAAATACCATGCCCGTCCATCCCTCCTCACGGTTTTTTCCATCACACAATCTGATCACTCAATAAGACTATTATGCATTTATGAAATCACGAATTTAGAAATGCTTTCCGACTTCTCTTATCCGCCAATCGAATGACAGCCAATCTTAATTGGAATTTAGATTTAATTTACGAGAGGATTTCTGATATATTATTAACTCGATAAGATAAAAAGGAGCAAAGATGAAAAGAGGAACATATGTATTGATTATCTTTTTGATCTTCTTCGTTCTGATAATAGCCACAATCGTATCTTTCATGTACTTTGAATTTGCGAAGCCGGCCAAAGTTAGGCCCAACACATATTTGGAAATAAACCTCAGCGGTGCTGTGGAAGAACGCCCTATGCCTGACATCATGACGACATTTTTTATGGGAGGAGATCCTCTCTCGATGTATGATATTTGGCTGAATTTCCAGAAAGCCAAGGCAGACAGGAACATCAAAGGCATCATCCTCCGTATCGGTCTGCTCCAGTGTGATTGGGCCAAAGTCAACGAGATCAGAGACCTTGTCCTGGATTTTAAGACCACTGGAAAAAAAACATATGCGTACATCGAGGAGGCCCTCGATTTTGACAAGGAATACTTCCTGGCAACTGCCTGTGACCAGATCTTCCTCCACCCTCTGGGTGCCATGATCATCAACGGCATCGGGGGACACGTGCCCTTTTTCAAAGGGTCGCTCGACAAATTGGGTATTGAAGCCGAGATCGAGCATGTTGAAGAATACAAGACTGCCTACAACATGTTCACAGAGAAGGGATTCACTCCCAGCCACAGAGAGATGATTGAGTCCATCTATGAGAGCTTGTTCACCACTTATGTGACAAAAGTTGCTGAAGCGCGAGGAAAAGATGAAAAAGAGTTTCTAACACTGCTCGACAAGGGTTACTTCCACAGTGAGAACGCCAAGGAATTGGGACTGGTAGACAACCTTCTCTATGAAGACCAGTTGGAAGACATCCTCAAAGAAGGAGAGAAGAACGTCCGCCGCATAAGTCACAGCTCTTATCTCAAAACAAAAGTCTCTGATTCTGGTTTGAACAGAGGAAAAAAGATCGCCCTTATCTATGGAGTCGGTACCATCCATTCTGGAGAAAGCATGCGCGGGCAGACCATGGGCAGCAGCACAATTGCCCGATTGCTGCGGAGGGTTAGAAAAGATAAAACGATCGCGGCTGTCGTTTTCCGCGTCGACAGTCCAGGAGGGTCAGCGGTGGCATCAGATGTCATCGGAAGAGAAGTGGCACTGACAAAGAGGGAAAAACCGATCATCGTCTCCATGTCGGATGTTGCAGGGTCCGGAGGTTACTGGGTTTCTATGGATGCACACAAAATCGTGGCTCAACCACAGACTTTGACCGGATCCATCGGAGTCATTTTTGGGAAGTTCAATTTGATCAAGCTCTACGAGAAATTGGGTGTGACTTCCGAAAAAATCGTCTACGGAAAGCGGGCAGACTTATTTTCCACCTTCCGGAGACTCGACCCGGAAGAAAGAGATCTCCTCAAAGAAGAGATCCTCTGGACGTACGACCACTTCACAACCAAAGTCGCGCAAGGCCGGCAATTGACCAAAGAAGAGGTCAACGACATCGGAAGAGGCCGCGTCTGGACAGGTCAACAAGCCAAAGAGATCGGATTGATCGATGAATTAGGGGGATTATCCACGGCCCTTAAAATCGCTAAGGAGAGAGCAGGAATCCCTGAGGAGGAAAGTGTCCGGCTTGTTGTGTGGCCGAAAAAAACCTCGCTTTTTGAAAGCTTTTTTGCCAGGTCCATGGCTCAGACTAAGCTCTTTTCAGATAAGAATCTGGAAAAGTTAATGAGAACCCTTCAAATCCTTGAGAAGGAGCGCGTCCTGGCGATCATGCCTCTTTTCTATGCTACTCAGTAGAAGCTAAGCCGGGATCTCTATCACATTCGTTAGTAAGCGAAAGAGTCCGGACAGATCGTCTTGAAGTCACAAAAGTTGCAGTTGTGCCAGTCCGGTTTTGCTCGGTAGTCCTCCCGTTTAATTCCTGCCTCTGCTGCCTCGATCTTCTCCATAGCTCTGGCCTGCTCCTTTTGTCCCTTTTCGGCATGACCGATGATATCCGACTCGAGGAAATAGAGCTGGATCTCCATGAGAGGAAGGTCTTGCGTTTTGGCAAAGGATAAAGCGTACAGGTCCATTTGCAGACTTTCTCTGGCCCTCTTGTCCGCCTCTTTCTGGTCCTTGACACTCGTCGCTTTATAATCAATGATCACGGCCCCCTTATCGAGGGCGTCAATCCTGTCCCACCGTCCGGTAAATTTAACAGGATCGTGCTGCCACCGGAATTCTTTCTCCAAGTAAAGCGGGACGATTCCCGAAGATTCCTGCCGATGGTAAAAAAGACGCAGAGCTTTTTCTCCATCCTTCTTTCTCATCTCTTCATGCTCTCTGCTCAAAAATCCTTCATTGATCCAGTGCTCGAGATACTCTTTGATCAACTCCTCTTCACTGATCGTTTTCCCAGACATCTTGTGTCTCAGGTAAAAATGGATCGTGTTGTGCATGACACGCCCGTATACAAGATTGTGATGTGGGAGCACAGGGATGCGCATCACTTGCCTGTATTTGTACTTGAGAGGGCAGGTTAAATAGTCATCCACCCGGAAAAAACTGAGTGTGAGAGATATCCCCTCTTTCACTTTGGACTGGGGGATATTCTCTGAAAAACTCGGGGCATACCTTTTGATCTCTTCAAGTGCTGATGTGTGTAAAGTTTCTTCGGGTGCTTTAGGGATATCGAGTGCCTCCAAAACAAAAGGGCTGACCTTCTTTGGCCTTTTCAGTCCGTAGTCCTTTGACCAGACCAAATACAGAAGTTTCTTCGCCCGGGTCATGCCCACGTAGAAAAGACGCCTTTCTTCCTGAAGATAGTTTTCACGCTCCGGTAATTCCTCATTAAGCAGCTCATCTGGAACGGGGATCTTTTCCCGCCTTTGGCGTCCGGGAAACCTGTCTCCGATCAAGCTGACCATAAAAACGATGGGAAACTCCAATCCTTTGGCCTTATGTACAGTAAGAACATTAACAGCATCCTCCTCCATTTCGGCTTCCGCCGAAGCTGGGTTATCCCCCACCTGCTGAAGGAGGGCAAGGTGCGTGGCAAAGGAGAACATGGAATCATCCTCGCTCAGCTCTGAGAAATTTTTCACTTTATCAAAGAATATGCGAATATTCTTGATCTTTATCTCGCTTGCCAGGCCTCCTTTTTCAACAAGATTTTTTAGAAAACCTGATCTTTCAAGGAAAGAATACAGGACACGTCCGGCATTCTGTGTGCTTGCAAGCCGTGAGGAAAAGAGCAAATCGCTGAAGATCTTCTTAACCTGAGCTTCACTGGAAGAAGAAAGGTCAACGGGGCATTGTCCTGCGGAGACCATCTTGAACACACTATGCAAAGGAAGATGTTTTTTGGCGGCAAAGTTCGACAGCGTTGTCAGATCATAAGGTTCCATCCCATAAGCATCGGATAAAGAAAGGTGAAAGAGGCTCTTGCTATCCTCAAAATCTGTCATTGCCCGAATAAAAGAAACGAGGATCTTCACTTCTTCCTGGGCATATAGCCCCCGGCTTCCAGAGAAGCGGAAGGGAATTTCTTTCATGTTCATGGCTCTAAGAAAGGGATCCGCATCGGCATTGCGCCGCACTAAAATCGCCAGGTCTTTGAAGTTGTAGCCATTTTTAGTTTTTTGCGAGATAATCTCAGCCACTTTATCCGCTTCATGGGAGAGTGTATCCAGCTGAATCATGTGGATACTCTTTCCCAAGTGTGCGATCGTCGACTCCAACCTCTTGTCCACTTTCTCCTGAAGCTCCAACCGGTCTGGATTGTTATGCTGGATCAGCCGGTAGGAGGAATCGAGGATATCTTGTGTTGAACGGTAGTTCTTTACTAGAACAACTTTTTTGGCATGCGGATAGATCTTCCGAAAACCTCTGATGTTGCTCAATGAGGCACCACGAAACCTAAATATGCTCTGATCGTCATCACCAACAACAGTTAAGTTTTGATGTTTCTGACAGAGCAACTTGAGCAGTTCGAACTGGATGTAATTGGTATCCTGGAATTCATCGACAAGAATGTATTTATACCTCTGCTGGAACTCTTTGAGCACAGAGGGTCGTTCCTTGAATAGCTTCACCGCTAAGACAACTTGATCCTCAAAATCGATTTTGCCTTCTTTGACCAATAAAGTTTGGTACTCCCCATAGACTTGAGCCATTTCCAGATGCTTTTGGGCCTGCTCCAACTCGATAGAATCCTTGGCTTTCTTCTCGAGATCCTTTGCATAATCCTGATAGTCTTCAGGCCGGATATTTTCCTGTTTCAATCTCTTTATGGCCGATAAAAGTTCTTGAACATGTTTTGTAGGGAGGCTTAATGGCCTGTAATACTTTAAAGGGAACTGAAAAAGATGTTCTCTAAAAAAAATGGCCTGTTCCACCTCGTCTAAGAGCTTAAAATCTAAAAAGTAACCTATTTCATGGATAGTGTTCCTCAAAACTTTTTCACCGAAGGAGTTAAATGTGGAGATATCAACAAAGGAATAGCTGTAAGGAACCAGTAGATCAACCCTCTCCTCCATCTCGCTGGCTGCTTTTTCAGTAAAAGTTACGGCAAGTATTTCTTCAGGCTTGGCGCCTTTCGATGCGATCAAATAAGCGATACGGTGAGTGATGACTTTTGTTTTTCCTGTGCCAGCACCTGCTATGATCAGCAGTGGTCCATCACCATGAATAACTGCTGTTTTTTGTTCCTTGTTTAGGCCTTCCAATAATTTCATCGTTCCACTATTTTACAACTTGAATTTCCATAATGAAGAGACTCAAGAGCTTGCACCGGAGGTATAAGAAAGAAAAATCCAGCGGACAGAAGGGTACAGGGAAGAGACTAGCGAATTATGATGACGATCTCGTCCGGTTTCATCAGCCAGAGTTTTTCTCGTGCCTTTTTTTCGACAGCTTCGGGATTTGTCTTTAGCTCTTCTATCTCTCTCTCCAGCTTCCTTTTCTCTGCAAGGAGTCTCATCTTTTCCTGCACTAAGGTGTTCTTACTTTTTTGGGTTTGGAACACCTCGATCAAACCTCTCTCCCCAAATAATGAGGCGATAAGGAAAACAAGAAAAAGAAATGCTGCCCCTGACAAGAAAAGCTTTCTCCTCAAAGACAGACCTTGTTTCTTCTTTCTTGTTCTCAAGACAGCTTCTCCAAGCCAGCTCTCAAAAGTCTCTTGACATCTTTTTGTGTGCCCGCCTCTGCATAACAGCGAATCACAGGTTCGGTTCCTGAACTCCTTAAAAGGATCCAATCATCGTTGCTGAAATCAAGTTTAAGGCCTTCGATGATCTCGACATTGCTGACCTTTCTCCCATCAAGTTGAGAAGGAGGATGTTTCCTGAGCTTCCTCAATATTCTCTCTCTATCCAGGGTCAGAGGAATCGTCCTCTGCTCTGCCACTCTTTTTCCGTATTTCTTGAAGAGATCATCCAGATGTTCCGATAACCTCTTTCCCGAAGCAGCCATCATCTCTGCAACAAGAAGCCCAGCGACAATGCCGTCCTTTTCTGGGAGATGGTCTTTAAACACGATACAAGCACTCTCCTCTCCTCCGAATATGATCTGATCTTTCAGGAAAAGATCTGCCAGAAATTTGAATCCCACCGGAGTTTTATACAAAGGACAATCATACTCTCTGGCAATTCGGTCTATCAGGTGCGTCGTCGCTACCGATCGGGCTACCCCTCCCCTCCAATTTCTATTCTCGATAAGATACTCCAGAAGCAGAGATAGAACCAAATTCGGATCAATAAAGTTCCCCTTTTCATCAACGATCCCGAAACGATCCCCATCACAATCAGTGGCGATCCCCAACTGGCATTTTTTCTCCTTGATGAACTTCTTTAATTCTCCAAGATTCTCCTCTGTACACGATGGAGTGAGCCCCCCAAAATAAGGATCTATGTAGCCATGGAGCTCCTCAACGGGGATATGGTTCTTTTCTAATATCTCATCCAGGTATTCACGGCTTGTCCCATACAGTGAATCCGCAGCTATCCTGATCTTAGACTTGCGTATGAGCTCAAAATCGATCTTATCCTGAATGAACATCAGATAATCCTGCTGCAGGTCGATTTTTTCAATGTATTCCGATTTGGGGTAATAGGGACAGAAAGAAAAATCTTTGTTCAAATGTCTGATATTCTTTTCGATCTGGTCAGTGACCTCTGGAAGTGCGGGTGCACCCGACTCGGTATTGAACTTCAATCCATTGTACTCAGGAGGATTGAAGGAAGCTGTAAAATTAATGCCCCCATGGGCCCCACGCTTTATCACCTGATAAGCTTGTGCCTGAGCTGGAGCATCTCTGTCTGAAAGGTAAGTGTGAATTTGATTATGCGAGAGTACTTTGGCCGCTTCAAAAGCAAATCTTTCTGATAAAAATCGTGTGTCATAATTCACGATAACAGAGATATTCTCTCCAGCGAACCTTTTCCTCATATAGTTGGCAATGGCTTGAACCACAATCCTAACATTCTGGAATGTAAATTCTTCCCCCATTATGGCTCGCCAACCAGAAGTCCCAAATTTAATCATTCTCTTTTCGACTCAAAATTAACACAACCTTCCCGCAAATTCAACCCATATATCAAAGGGTGAGACATAATCCATCTTCGCCGGAGATCCCCCCACCCACCACTATTCGGCTCAGATGGACCATGTTCACCCTAATTAAGCCCAT
>JBATYS010000498.1:0-2816 GCA_049674205.1 Candidatus Aminicenantaceae bacterium | reverse complement strand
TCGATGGCATTCGAGGCTCCACTTTTCATAATGATGGATCCTGGCAGGGATTTGAAGGAGATGACCTTGAAGCAATTGTTGACCTTGGTGAAGCTAAGCTTCTTAAGCGTATCACTTGCGGATTTTTAGAGAATCAATATGTTTGGATATTCTTACCTCAAGTTGTTGAAATCTCCATATCCAGAGATGGCAAGACTTTCGATCTGATCCAACATACCAGAGATAAAGCTTTAGTCAGAAATTCCCAGCCGCAATTCAAGGATTATGTTGCCGATCTTCCTGATATGAGAGCTCGCTATGTTCGAATCAAAGCCAGGAATGTGGGGATCTGCCCTGACTGGCACCCTGGGGCGGGCGGAAAAGCCTGGCTCTTCTGCGACGAAATCATCATCGAATAAAAAGGGGACAGGTACTTTTTTCCAGGGGTAATAAGAAAAGGTGCCTGTCCCTAAATTCCAGCCAAAATAGATTATTTTATCCGAGAAGTAAACCCTCCTCCCAACCATAATTCTCGACTTTGATGTTGTCCCAGTTGCTCGTGCCCAATCCATAGACTTTGTCGGCGGCTTCAACGCACAGTGGGGGCGGTGAGAGTGGCCAGGGTTCTCCTCGCATGGCTTTCCTTTTTTCCATGATGATGCGGAGGCAGACTGTTTCTACAGCGACTGGATCTGTTCCTGCGATCAAGCCATTGTAGGCCCATTTGTAGCGAGGATCCACTTGGGGCCCTTTGTCACAGAGCGGATGAAGAGCATCGATCAACATCAGCTTGGTTTTTCCTTTCACCATTGGAAGGTGAAAAATCTCTCCCAGTTTGGCGCTATTCTCATCATGATAGTTTCTGGGGCTTCCTGAGTACATGATGTAGAGTTTCATGACTGTGCCTATTCCCGTCAGCCAGTGAGCTTTGAGTCCTGGAAGCCCGATGAGAGCCGTGCATGGCTTGGCTTTGTTAGGCCCTCCCTGGGCTTCACGAATTTTTCCTTCGGAGAATCCGGCCTCGATAAGCGAACCTTTTACCGCATCCACTAACTCTTGATGAGTGGGATTGAGATGTGGTGTGGGCACAAGACCTATGGTGTCGTTGGGTTTGAGAAGGCTGTTCCAGGCATCTTTTGAGGTCTTTTGTCCAGTACATTTGATCAGTGTCTCGCTGAGCATGGCCTTCAAGACTGCTGGATCGACGGTATTGCTGGCATCCATAGCATTTTTGTCGCGGACAATGGTCACTAGGCTCGAGCCTGCCGGTTTGCTTCCCGCAACTACAAACTTAGGCCCCATGATGGATGCGCCCAGAGTCGCACCTATGGTGCCACGGAGAAAATCTCTTCGTGTCAATGCCTTTCCCTTATGATGCATGTTTTACCTCCTATTCGTATCGTGTTATTTGATTTGATTGATGATTATCCTGGCCGTTTCCTGGTCGGGACATTCAAAGATAAACGATAGAGTGTTCTCTTGTAATCTATAGCTTAACCATCCGTCTTCAATGGGATAAGTTTTCTTCAAGCCTTCAGAGGATATTGAGCGCTTTTCGAGCGGATGGTCCGGAAGATATGCTCGGTGAAAATGGGCGAGTGCGTTTTTTGCTTGTTCAGGATTAGAATACTTCACTGTAATGAACTGTATTCGAGGGAGGCTCTCTGCTGAATCCATCTTTTCATAGGGAGCTGTAACTGCCTCTGTCGTGTGATTGAGGTCGAGCATATTTTCGTGGCCAAGATAGTACAGCGAGTTTAGAACCAGATGGGAGCGGAGATATGCGGTTCTATCTTTGCGAAGCATCCAGTTTTGGTGGAGTGCGCTTGTGAGGGCCTTCATCAGTTCGGGTGCAGGCGGATTGGTCCGGCCTTCGACAATCGTGCGTCCGAGCTCGAGAACGGCCTGTTTTGATTCTGGCGTCTCCTGGTAGGCCATGACTCTTGCGTAGATATTATCCGACCAGATGCGTAGGAGTCCTTCACCATATAGGGCTCTTGGCCACGGATGTTTGTCAGTTGAAGTATATTCTGGAGACGAGACGAGCAATTCCAAAGGTTCTCCTCCCCAATCCAAGGAAAGCAAACCAAAAGCATCGTCCGAGGATTCCATATAATACAACTCAACAAGGATCTCTTTTTGGGCCTCCGCTTGATATTCGTAAGATTCAAGATGAGCAAATCGGTATGCGAGATAGAGTTCGCCCGCTCCATCCATGTAATCGAATATATTTTTGGCATTGATGAGTTTGGGTGATTCCGGTCTAGTCCAGATCCCTACGGTTTTTGGGAGGAGAGAGCTGGATTTCATGGCGTTTCCTCCTAATTTATCCTGTGTATCTATCAGAGAAGAGGCAGGCGAGGTCGGCATACACAAGTGCATGAGTAAAAGAAGAGTGAAAAAAGTCGGAATTTCCTTCATTCTCAGATACAAAACTACACTACATTTTCCCTCTCCATTCTAGCCGATAAAACTCAAATAATCTAATTTTTTGTTAGAATCGGCATTTTGCCATAGAAATGAGCCCACTAAGGCATTTTTTAAGGCAAAAAAGTAGTGTAATTGTAGAATAATCAATATGTTAGTGTGGCCCGTCCCCCATCGTGTAATTGTTAAAAAATATTACACTTCCACTTCATTGGCGCTTCCTTCCACCGAGAAAAGAATTGGCATAATATTTGCTGCCCATAAGATGGAATTATGAACACCTATTGTTAGGGGAGGAAAATGAAACGTTTATTCTCTATTGTTTTGTGCCTTTTGGCATTTGGGCTATCAAATGCCGGTACTCTCCGGTGTTCGGAAAACCTGACCATCCAGAACGAAGCAGGATTTAT
>JBATYS010000497.1:0-3246 GCA_049674205.1 Candidatus Aminicenantaceae bacterium | reverse complement strand
CTTCCCCGCCGACATCGCCTGCAGAAAGCCCGGTCGCTGTGCTCTTCAAAAATTTAAAAGAGCCTATATTCTCGCTGAAAACTCCGGATGGAAGGACTGCAACTGCGGCTGCACCTCCGAGAAGCGTTTTCATGAACTGCCGGCGCGGCAGACCTCGAACATCCTCTGGAAAATTCTTGATCATCTGTTTTTGATTATTATTTGTACTCATACGATACCTCCTTTCGGTCAATTTAGTCTAGTATATCTCTACTTATTATGATTGGAAAGTCGTCCGCTATGCAGCAGCTCGGCATGGAGTTAAAGCCGAAGGAGGAGCGTTAATTGGACTGACCAAGATTCAAAATGACAGATAATGTCAAATTAAGTTTGATGAAGGCGGCCGCCGAGATTACCTAATTCCGACTCCACGCCATTTGATGAAGATGAAGCATCCAATACCAAAGACAATCCATCCAATAAAAGATATAAGTCCAGAGGCTTGGCGACGCCACACAACAGGAAGGAAAAATATGAGGATCATTGTTATTGAAATGAAAGCTCGGGCTTTAACAGTCTCTGCTAGAATAATCGCCCATATTCCAAGCAGGAATCCTATCCCAATTCCAATAAGCTGGTAAGGTATGCCCATTCACTCACTGAGCGGGTAGACTTGTGTTCCAAATATCTACATGCAGCTTCCACGTGCCATCAACACCCTTTTTCCATACAACCAAATACTTGGCCATGTCTTCGATTGCATCCATTCCTTCAGACTGGATTGAAACTTGAGCATTGCCGATCTCGCAAACCATGTCGCCCATTCCCAAAACTTCCACAGTAGTCAACACAATATCCTTGATTCCCATCTGGAAACCACCACCCCAGAAAGCTTCAATGCCTTCTCTCCCCTGGATCATCTCACTGTTCGGGGGCAGGATCCTGGCATCCTCTGTGTAAAGGCTTGCCAAAACGGCGGCATCGCCTGAACGGGCTGCTTCACCGAACCTGACATTTGCCTTTTCAATTGATTGTCGGACTTGAGCCACATCCATAACCGGTTGCTCCGCCATCACTTCCTCAGCTGCTTCTTCTGTCTTTTGGCAGCCAAAAGGCAAACAAAGCAGAAAGACCAAAGGAATGACCATAAATCGTTTTTTCATTTTCCCCTCCTTCAAAGGTGATGCATAAATTAGATATCAGTTGACAGTATCTGTCAAGCTAGGTGCAGATTATTAAGTTTATTCATATACTTTTTCGTCTTTTATTAATTTCGCATATAACACTGCTCTTCAGCCGTAGCGTTTAGCTATCGGCTGCAAGCAAATAAATAAGCATTAAATTTTGCTTATACGCAAAATTATCAGCTTATGATTTTGTTAGCCCATAACTTATTCAGAAAATCCCTCCAAGGAAGGATGAGGATTCCATCATTTGTTTTCCTCGGCTTGGGATCTAGAGAGACAAGGATATATTTCGATTTATGCTCTTCTTTAAATGCTCTCAGTCCTTTAAGATGTCTATCCTTCACAAAAGTTGTCGAGTTGATTTCGATAGCTGCTTCACCTCTCCCCAAGATCAGGTCAACTTCAAACTGGGATGATGTTCGCCAATATTCGAGAGGATAATTTATATCTGAATAGTGGGAATGGGTCAATATTTCAAGAGTGATAAAGTGTTCGAAGGCACGTCCGAACAGTTCTGATCCCTGTGCGATTTTTCCTCTATGTGTAAGTTGAGAGACAATGCCAACATCGAAGAATATAAATTTAGGGGCAGATATCAGTCGTCTTTTGACTTTCTTTCGAAATGCTGGAATCCATTTTCCGATAAGTGTATCCGATAATATCTGAAAATAGGCCTTGACTGTAGGGGCACTGACTCCACAGTCGCTTGCGATATTATTGAAATTTACGATTTCTCCGTTAGAAAAGGATGCTGATTCAAGAAACCGGCTAAATGCTGGGATGTTTCTTGTAGCTGCCTCGGCAACGATTTCCTCTTTCAAATAGTCTCCCACATAAGTCTCTAAATATTTGTCCGCTTTTTGTGCGAGATAATGCCGGGGCAGCAATCCGTTATTAAGAGCTTTTAATAGAGAAAAATCCGGGATTTCAGGAAATATTAGTGGAAATAGCTGGTATCTTAGGGCACGACCTCCTAATAGACTTCCTGAGCTTTTTTTTATTTTTCTAGGACTTGAGCCACACAATATAAAGCGGAGGCCTCTGTTTTCGATCATCCAATGCACTTCGTCCAGCAAATCTGGAATTTTCTGAACCTCGTCGATTATTATCGGAAAATTCTGGTTATTGCCGTTCAGCCCTAGAGCCTCGCACTCCTGGCGAAGAAGAGAAGGATCGGAGACTAGGCGCCGGTATTGATCTGAGAGCAGTAGATCATAATACATGGCTTTGGGAAAAAGAGTTTTCAATAATGTGCTTTTTCCGGTTTGCCTTGGACCCCACAAGAAACAGGATTCTTTGGTACTTGAACTGAGTTCTAATTTACGTCTTAACATGACAATCTAATAGTATATCTTATTATTTCATGTAATAATAATACTATGTTTTATATTATCATCAACAATATAAGGATAATGACGTGCGATGTCAAGTAATCCGGATACTTAATAGAGTTTTTTCTCATTTATCCAGATTTAATTTCTCTTATGCAACTACCGCCTCTTCTACCCCCTCATCCCCGCTTGTATTGCTTGTGCAGTATCAGACATCGGTCTGTTGCCCCAAGGGTGGCCGAAGACGAGCTGCTTGAAAATTCCGTATCCGAAAGGGATGATGAGGCATAGCAAGACTACAACTAGGCCGATCCAAAGCCACTTCTGTCGAAAGCGCTGAACCTCGCGAAACTTCACTACTTTGTCAATCGTCTTATTCATAATGCCATTAATCCTAACGACCAAGCTCACCTGCCGCTGTAAAGCGATGCGGAATAGCGGTCGGGTGCAGCGCTTTGTTAGGTTTTGTCGTTATGCTCCAAAGTTATGACTACTTTTCCTTGGGCGTGTCCTTCTCCAAAATACCGGAGAGCTTCAGGAACCTTACTTAACGGGTAACATCTATCTATAACAGGTGCGACTTTGCCGGCCTCAAAAAGCTTTATCATAAAAGCCAAACCCTTGTTTGGTTTATACATCAGGATACGCATCTTCCTACTCCCGGTCATTGAAATCAATGGTCCTAGGAACATGGTTTGGTAGACTCGAGCCCAGGAACCTCCTCCGAGCATGACATAAATGCCCTTGGG
>JBATYS010000496.1:0-3464 GCA_049674205.1 Candidatus Aminicenantaceae bacterium | reverse complement strand
GGTCGGGGATATCGAGTTTGTCGACATCGATGTCTTCCGCGTCAGCCTCCGGTTTGCCCCCTTCTCGAGAATCTGCATCGGGCTTCTGTCCCATCTGATGCGGGTCTGATTGACTCTCAGAGCCAGCTTGATCAGATTTTCCGCAGCCGAATGTCAGTACAAAAATCGCTGCTAACATAAATATGAGTAGTTTTCGCATTATTGCACCATTTCACCTAATTCCGATTCATTCTTGTCGGATGCTTGAGTATACTTTTTCTCAGTAGTCAAAACAACTGATCGAGAATCAGATGTCTTCATCTTAATACACTTTACCTACGAGTAAAAAAGCATCTAATATCTTACATACATATATTAGACGATATCCTCTCAAATTTCTTCCATATAAACTTGCTAAATATTATAAACGATGAGCTTTTCCACATAAAGCTTCATTTGTCTGACCGTACTTGTTTTTAGTATAATCAGTTTTTAAATATTCATTGGTTATGTGATCGATATGAATGTTCGACCTCTTTCATTACGGACTAAAATCATCCTCAGTTTCCTCGTGGTCATCATCGTGGGGGGGTCGTTATCGTTGTTTTTTGGGTCACGCCTGGTCAAAAGGACCCTCATCTCCCAGGCCCAAGCCAAAGTTCGTCATGATTTAGGTGCAGCGTGGATGGTGTTTAACGAAAAATTGAATGATGTTAAAGAGATAGTCGATTCCACAGCTTCGAGAGAAAGCATCCAAGACGCCATCAAATATGATAGGAAAGATATTCTGTTTAGGTACCTCTCTCGGGTGCGGAATGAGAACAGCTTGGATATCCTAACCCTCACTGATAGCAAGGGAAATGTTATTCTCAGAACAAGAAATCCTCAGGTCATTGGGGATTCTCAAGCTCAAGATGAGATCATCCGCATGTCCTTGATGGGTGGGATCTGTTCATTTCCTCAAATTGTCAATCGATCCGAACTTATAAAAGAAGCTCAAGAATTAGCTGACCGAGCCTATATGGAATTCGTCGAGACTCCCAAGGCGGCACAAAGACCAGAAGAGAAAGAAGAGAATGGGATGATGCTGAAGGCCGCATCCGCAGTTGTGGATGAGAACGGCGGCATTCTCGGCGTTCTCTATGGTGGGATTCTCATAAATCGAAACTATGAAATTGTCGATCGTGTGAAGGAAATCGTCTACAAAGATGAGCAATACAAAGGCCGCGAGATCGGTACGGCGACGATATTTCAACACGATCTTCGTATCTCGACAAATGTCAAGGATGAGGTGGGAGAGAGAGCCATCGGAACCCGTGTTTCCAAAGAAGTGAACCAGGCTGTTCTTGTTGAAGGAAAGCCATGGATCGACCGCGCATTTGTGGTGAATGATTGGTACATCACTGCTTATGAGCCGATCAAGAACATTTCCGGGGATATCATCGGCATTCTATATGTGGGGGTGCTGGAAAGGCCGTACATCGATATTACCAATCGTGTCATACTGGCCTTTAGTGTCATCGCAGTTCTCAGTGTGGTGTTGCTTTTGGTTCTTCTCTTTATCTCAACAACACGAATCATCCATCCCATCAAAGAAATGGTTCTAGCCACCCAAAAAATAGCCGAAGGGGATTTATCCCACAAGGTCAACGTCGAATCCAAGGATGAGATAGGGTTTTTAGCCAATTCTTTCAATAAGATGACGGCCGATTTGAAGACAGCCAATGAGAAACTCCTTGAGTGGGGTAGAACACTCGAGAAAAAAGTTGAGGAGAGAACGAAAGAATTGAGGGAAGCTCAGGCCCATCTTATCCAATCTGAGAAGCTGGCATCACTGGGCAAACTGGCTGCCGGTGTTGCCCATGAGATCAACAATCCTCTGGGAGGAATACTCATCTACAGTCATCTTCTCCTTGAAGATCTAGATGAGAGCAGTCCCTATTATGGGAATTTAGAGAAGATCGTAAAAGAGACGACGCGATGCAAAGACATTGTCAAGGGGCTGCTTGAATTTGCGCGGCCCAAAGAACCCGAAGCAACATCCACAAACGTGAATGAACTTCTGGATAAATCGCTCTCGCTCGTTGGATCTCAAAGCCTTTTTCAGAACATCCAGGTCAAAAAGCACTATTCGACTGACCTTCCTTTGATAGTGGCAGACAGCTCTCAACTCCAGCAGGTATTCATGAATATCATTCTCAATGCTGCCGATGCCATGAATGGGAACGGCCGGTTGACGCTGAGAACTTACTTGGATTCAAGTGGAAAGGATCTGATTATCGATTTCGAAGATACAGGACCTGGCATACGAGAAGAAGACAAGAAAAAGATCTTCGATCCTTTTTTTACAACCAAAGAGGTTGGACAAGGAACCGGACTGGGATTATCGATCAGCTACAGCATTATTCGTAAACATCAAGGAACGATCGACGTCCAGAGCACATTTGGAGAAGGTGCAACCTTTACGATAAAGCTCCCTATTGCCGGAGGAATTGAGGATGACTGAAAAAGCAAAGGTTCTCATCATCGATGACGATGAAGCCATCTTAGATTCTTGCACTCAGGTCCTCGAAAAGGACGGCTATTCCGTAAAGGGAGCTCGAGATGGCGAACAAGGTCTCAAAATCTTCAATAGCGAGTCCTTTCATTTGGTCCTCCTTGATCTGAAATTGCCCGGTTTAGACGGGATTGAAGTATTGGGTCATATCAAGAAAGAAAATCCAGAAACACCTATCATCATCATGACAGGTTATGCCTCCGTGGAGTCGGCAGTCGAAGCCATGAAGCTAGGCGCCTTTGATTACATGGCGAAACCTTTTAGCCCCAAAGAGCTGCGGGTGAACATCAGGAAAGCGCTAAACAATCGAAAAATGCTCATGGAGAATCTTTACTTGCGGAAAGAGCTGGAAGCAAAAAGTGAGTTCGACCTCGTTGTCGGAAAAAGTGAAGCCATGGAAGTTGTGCTGGATATGGTAAAAAGAGTCAGTCCATCGGAGAGTACTGTCCTGATCACAGGCGAGAGCGGGACAGGAAAAGAAATATTAGCGCGCGAGATTCACAAACACAGCCTTAGGCGGGACGGTCCCTTTGTTGTTGTGGATTGTGGTGCATTAGTGGAAACACTTTTTGAAAGTGAACTTTTCGGCCACACGAAAGGATCTTTCACAGGGGCTTATGAGACCAAACACGGCCGGTTCGAAGTGGCTCATGGAGGAACGATATTCCTGGATGAAATCAGCAATATCAGCCTCAACATCCAGGCAAAGCTTCTCAGAGTCATCCAGGAGAAAGAAGTCACCCGGGTTGGGAGTTCTAAACCCATCAAGATAGATGTGCGGATAATTGCCGCCACACATGATAACTTAGCAGAAGCCGTAAAAAACGGTAAATTTAGGGAAGACCTCTTCTACCGCCTGAGCGTTGTGCCCATTCCTCTTCCTCCCTTGAGGGATCGCAAAGAAGACATTCCACTCCTCGTCGATCAC
>JBATYS010000495.1:0-16919 GCA_049674205.1 Candidatus Aminicenantaceae bacterium | reverse complement strand
GGGAGAATGGCGTTTCCTCCAAAAGCGATCACGGCAATTTTTCGTTTCATATAAATCCTTAATCTCCAAAAAATAAAAAGGTAGTATAATACAGCCCCCCTGAATATGCAATCTTCATCCATGGGCCGTAAGCATCATCAGAACCGTAATGAATGACGTGCTGAGTGTTCCAATTGGTGATTTCGAAAACGAAATTCCGCCTCAGTTTCCCCAGCGAGGAAACTTCGCTCGGACATGGGGGCTTCCCTCACATCTCCCGCTGGGAGATGTACCATACCCGCCTAGAGCCCTTCTCACGGTTTTCTCCACCACACAATTTGAGCACTCAATAACGCAATGTGATTTGTGCCATCATGGTTTTTGAAATTCTTCCCCATGGGGCAATCCTTCCGTTTATTTGGATACTTAACATAATTATTGCGGAGTGCTGGATGTAGACATTCGGCGCCAAGGCATTTAAAATTAGACTGTAACGAAAATAAATAAATGGCAAAAAAATGATAGGTGTCATGTCCGACTCGCATGACAATGTCGATGCGATCAAGAAAGTCGTCCGTTTTTTCAACGAGACGCAATGTGAGCTGGTTGTCCATGCCGGAGATTTTATCGCCCCGTTCGCAGCTCGGGAACTTGGACACCTGTCCTGCCCGGTGAAGGCCGTCTTTGGGAATTGTGACGGTGAGAAAGAGGGGCTGAAAAAAGTGTTTGTGTCATTGGGTGAGATTCAGAGAGAGCCATTTATCTTCGCGTATGAGAATAAAAAATTCCTGTTGACACACACACAATTCGCGAACGCCAAGTACCTGAAATCGAGGAAATACGCTGCGATCGTCTACGGGCACACCCATAAACCGGATGTTAGGAAGAATAACAGCACTCTGATCGTCAACCCGGGAGAGACCGGAGGATGGGTGACCGGGAAAAGCACAGTGGCTCTTCTGGATCCTGTGTCACTCGAAGCTGAGATCGTATTTATCTAAATTGTCCATCGCAATATTGAGTCATATAAGCGCGTTGTGAAAGCGTTGTTGTTTAAATCAGGAAGACTGAACAATGCCTAGACAAATAAACAGACGTCAGAAGCCGGCGTGGCAGAAGACACGTCGAACGAAAACCCCATTTCCCAAAAAAGGCCCGTCTTATAAACAGCGGCCTGCCGATCAAAGAAAACCGAAATAATAGAGTCTTTAAGCCTTAGTTTACTGCAGCTTCATGGGCCACTGTCTCAACCTTAATGTTAGGGTGGGGTGGGTTGGCCGCGACTCGTGAATAGTCCAGGATGATCAAACATACTGTGGATTTCTCTTTTTCGCGCCACGATCGAGATGTTTATGAGTCATCGATGAGTATTGACAGTAAACCACTAAATCATTAATATATATAGGCTTGTAGAAGTGTAGGCGCGTAGCTCAGTGGAAGAGTGCTTCCTTGACGCGGAAGAAGTCGAGGGTTCGATCCCCTCCGCGCCTACCATTTTATTGTTGCTCGGGTATTCTGAGGGACCAGCAAAGAGGATTTGCCTGCCTTTTGAATACATATAGAAAATGGAAGAAAAGATTAAGGTCAAAGTCGACGAGTCTGTTTACTCGGTTGAGAAGGGGATATCTCTGTCCGATTTCTTTGCGGGTCAGGAACTGCCTCAAAAGCCCCTTTTCGCCAGAGTCGATGGGAACATGTTAGACCTGGATATGCCGTTGGATAAAGATATTGCAGTGCAGCCCGTTTACGCGGGCAGCGAAGAGGCCCTGGATGTTCTCAGGCACAGTGCCGCCCATCTCCTTGCACATGCTGTGCTCGATCTTTTCCCCGGAACCCAAACCGGGATCGGGCCTGCTGTGGAGAACGGGTTCTACTATGACTTTCTCAGGGAAACCCCTTTTACTCCGGAAGATTTAGAGAAAATAGAAAGCAGGATGAGAGAGTTCTCTCAGAGAGATCTCCCCATTAAAAGACAGTATTTCTCCAAAGAGGATGCGATCGCTCATTTCCATGAATTGGGGCAGGACCTAAAGGTCGAGCTCATCCAAGAGAAAGCCGGTGAGAACGTCAGCACCTACGGACAGGAGGGTTTTATCGACTTCTGTCTCGGGCCACATGTCCCCTCTACGGGAGATATCAAACATTTTAAGATCCTATCCGCATCGGGGGCTTATTGGAAGGGAGATGAGAAGGGAAAGCAGCTCCAGAGAATATATGGAGCCGTCTTTTTCACCGCAGAAGAGCTGGATGATTATCTTGCTATGCTGGAGGAAGCCAAGAAACGCGATCACAGGAAGCTGGGCACGGAGCTTGACCTTTTCAGCTTTAATGAACAGTTGGGTGGTGGCCTGATCCTCTGGCATCCCAAAGGGGCTGCAATCCGGACTGTGATCGAGGACCACTGGCGCGAGGAGCATCAGAGGGCCGGATATGAGTTGTTGTACTCTCCCCATGTGGCCAAGTTGGATGTGTGGCGGACTAGCGGACACACTGAGTTTTATGATGCCTTGTACCCGGCATTTGAAAGAGAAGGCATCGAATACCAGTTGAAGCCGATGAACTGCCCCTTTCATATCATGGTTTACAACTCCCGGCAGCGCAGTTACCGTGAACTTCCTCTGCGCTGGGGGGAACTCGGAACCGTCTACCGATATGAACGGAGCGGAGTCCTGCATGGATTGATGAGAGTCAGAGGATTTACCCAGGATGATGCCCACATCTTCTGCCGGCAGGACCAGCTTGAAGAAGAGATAAAGAGTACGATCGCACTGGCCATCAAGTTTCTGACGACCTATGGTTTTGACCAGTACGACGTGTATCTCTCGACCTGTCCGGAAAAGTACTGCGGGGCATTGGGGGATTGGGAAAAGGCCACAGACGCCCTGAAGAAAGCGATGGAGGAAGAGAATCTCGATTATCAGGTCGACGAAGGGGCGGGTGTTTTTTATGGGCCGAAGATCGACATTAAAATTCGAGATGCCTTGCAACGATCCTGGCAGTGCACCACTATTCAGCTCGACTTCAACCTTGCTGAGAGGTTCGACCTGCACTATGTGGGTGAGGATGGCAAGTTTCACAGGCCTTTCATGATTCACAGGGCGATTCTGGGCTCGCTGGAGAGGTTTTTCGGCATCTTGATCGAGCATTATAACGGGAGCTTTCCGCTCTGGTTAGCACCGGTCCAGGCGAAAATCATTCCTATCGCAGACCGACACAATGCCTACGCTGACATGTTGCTCGAGAAATTCAGGGATAAGGGGATGCGTTCCGAGGTTGACAGGCGTAGAGAAAAGATGGGTTATAAGATCCGGGACGCAGAAACACACAAGGTCCCAATCATTCTTGTTGTCGGCGATAGAGAAGTTGAGCAAGAAAAGGTATCCGTGAGGGTTCACACTTTAGGGGACCGAGGACAGATGGATGTGAACGAATTTCTTGAAAAATCTTGGGAATTGATTAAAAATAAGTCATTGAAAATCGAACTTTAAAGGAGGCTAGTCATTAGAAGGCGCACATATTATCCTGGTCGAAGGAAAGAAAAGCCCCACAAGATAAATGAAATGATCAGAGCAAGAGAAGTCAGAATCATCGATGAGAACAAGGAACAGCTAGGCGTTAAGACTCTGTCTGAGGCCCTCGCTCTTGCTCAAGATCGGGGTCTGGATCTGGTCGAGGTCGCACCGGCGGCCAATCCACCGGTATGTCGCGTTACGGATTACGGAAAATTTCTTTATGAATTGCATAAAAAGGCTCAAGAAGCAAAAAAACATCAGAAGCAGATCCAAGTGAAAGAGATCAAATTCAGGCCCAAGATCAGCATTCACGACTACACTTTTAAGATCCGCCATGTGAAAAGGTTTCTGACGGAGGGGAATAAAGTCAAGATAACCGTGATGCTCAGAGGCAGAGAAAAGGCAAAGCCAGAGCTGGCTCATCGCATTTTGGATAGAGTGTTCGTAGATGTGGAGGAACTTGGAACTCAGGATGGATCTGTCCGGACGCAGCCCTGGGCTGTTTCTACCCTGTTGAGCCCAACTAAGTCAGGAGACAAAGATGCCAAAACTAAAGACCCACAAGGGAGCAAAAAAGAGGTTCAAGATAACAGCAAAAAAGAAGGTAGTGCACAGCAAAGCGAATAGAAACCATATTTTAACCAAGAAGTCAGCAAAAAGAAAAAGAACGTTAAGAAAAAAAGATCTCATCAGTCCAGCCGATCGCAGCAGGATCAAGGATATGCTGCCATACGAGTTTTAGCGCAGACGCCCTCCGTTTTTCGGGAACGGCCTTTCTAATGATTTTGCCGGCAAGAATTCGTATTGACATTGGTTTCTATCGAAGGAGAACACAATGCCGAGAGTAAGACGAGGAACAAAAAAAAGAAAAAGACGATCAAACATACTCAAGCAAGCTAAAGGGTATTGGGGAGCGAGGAGTCGCAATTACAGGACGGCTAAAGAAGCCGTCGAGCGTGCTCTCCAGTATTCCTACAGGGACAGGAGAACACGAAAGAGAGATTTTCGTAGACTTTGGATCATCCGTGTTAAAGCGGCAGCCGAGATTAACGGTATCTCTTACAGCCGCTTTATGCATGGATTAAAGCAGCTAAATATCGAACTCGACAGGAAGATCCTGGCAGATTTGGCGGTCCATTCTCCGCAGGCGTTCCTTCAGCTGGTCCAGAGGGTCAAAGAGGGGAACGCATAACGCTATCACACGTCAAATGAGCGGGCTTAAAGAGAAGATCGAGAAGCTTCAAGAGCGATTCGACGAAGCTATCGAGGGCATAACAGATGAGAAGTCCCTCCAAGAAGTGCGCAATCTGTACCTGAGTCGAAATCGAGGGTCTGTGAGCGCTCTATTTGAAGAGCTGAAATCCCTTAAGTCCGAAGAGAAGCCGGATGCGGGAAAGGAGATCAATGCTCTTAAAGAGTATGTGCAGGACAAACTCCAGGCGCTTCAGACAGAGCTCAGCGGGCCCAAAGAAGTCAATGAAACGGTTGATCTCACCCTGCCTGGTGAGGCAAACTATTTCGGCTCTCCCCATCCTATCCTGATCATTCAGCAAGAGATAGAGAATATCTTCTTAAGAATGGGTTTTTCAATCGAGGAGGGGCCGGAGATCGAAACAGATTACTATAACTTCGAAGCGCTTAATTTTCCTCTGCATCATCCTGCTCGCGATGATTGGGACACGCTCTATATCAATGACGATTTTCTTCTGCGCACACACACATCACCCGTTCAGATCCGCGTAATGGAAAAGAGAAGGCCTCCTATCCGTATCATCACACCAGGTAAAGTGTTTCGTAAGGAATCGCCCGATCCCACACATCTTCCGATGTTTTATCAAGTGGAAGGATTGGTTGTTGACCGGGGGATCACATTTGCTCATCTGAAGGGAACGCTGGAGAGTTTTCTCAAGGTCCTCTTCCATGAGAAGACAAAGATCAGGTTTCGGCCCAGCTTTTTCCCGTTCACGGAGCCGTCAGCTGAAGTGGACATCGGATGTACCGTGTGTAACGGGAAGGACAATGCATGCCGGGTCTGTGGAGGGGGGGGATGGATCGAACTCCTCGGGTCCGGGATGGTCGATCCCCAGGTACTTAAAAATGTGAACATCGATCCTGAAGAATATTCAGGTTTCGCCTTTGGATTGGGCATTGACCGGGCCGCCATGTTTTTGTATCAGATTCCCGACCTGAGGTATTTTTATGAGAATGACCTGAGGTTTATTCGGCAGTTTTTACAAAAATGAGAATAAGCATAAATTGGCTTAAGGACTTTATCGATGTGGACCTCTCTGCCTCTCGATTGATAGACACCCTGAACACCATCGGGATGCTCGTCGATTCGTGGGATGAACAGAAGGGAGATATCATTCTTGAACTGGAGACATATGCCAACAGGCCAGATACACTCGGACACATAGGTGTGGCTCGGGAGCTGGCCGTGGCCTTGGATCTTCCTCTTAAAGAACAGGACTGGCCCCTGACAGAAGTGGATGAGAACTCCTCCGATAATATCGATATCGAAATATACGATGACGATCTCTGTCCACGATACTGTGGGATCGTTGTGAAGGGCGTTAACGTCGGCTCCTCTCCGGAGTGGCTGACAGAAAAGATCGAGGCTATGGGTTTAAGCCCCATCAACAATGTGGTGGACGTTTCCAATTATGTCCTGTTTGCAACCGCCCAGCCTATCCACATGTTCGACATTTCCAAACTTGCGGGGAGAAAGATCATCGTCCGCAAGGCAAAAAAGGGGGAATCCTTCCGGAGCCTTGAGGGAAAAGATGTCAGCCTGTCCCCAGATATGCTTGTCATCGCGGATGAGCAGAAACCCGTCGCTCTTGCAGGGGTTATCGGCGGAGAAAACTCGGCAGTCACAGAGACAACCCGGGAAATTCTCATAGAGTGTGCTCATTTTGACCCTGTCTCCGTCAGAAAAACCGGAAAGCAAACTGGCTTTCAGACGGAGGCCAGCTATAGGTTTGAGAGGGGATCTGATATATCATTCCCCCCGAAAGCAGCTTTGATGGCTGCATCTCTGCTCACAGAATTTGGAGGGAAAGCCACCAAAGGAGTTGTGGATGTCTTTCCCAAGCCGAGAAAGAACAAAACAGTGATGCTGCGCCAGCGCCGTGTCAGTGAACTCCTGGGCGTGGACATCAAGAGCAATTTTATCGTTGAGACACTTTCCAAGTTAGAGTTTAGTTTAGAGAAGAAGCAACCGGGTGTATGGCAAGTTCAGGTTCCCTTTTTCAGGATCGATATAGAGCGTGAGGCCGATCTTGTTGAAGAGATCGCCAGGTTTTACGGCTACGAGAACATCCTTTCTCTATTTCCCCCACTCACTGCGATGGAACCTCCGCCAGACCCCAGGAAACAGCAGATCCAGAGATTTCGTCAGGTGCTCTTCCACTATGGATTCGATGAAGTGGTGAATTACAGTTTCGCTGACCCTGAAAACGAAAAGAAATTCCAGAGTGGGCGGAAGGCTATTACGATCAGAAATCCCATTTCCACCAAGGCTTCTCTCTTAAAAACGATTCTTCTTGAGGGATTGCTCGAGAACGTTGCGTGGAACCTGAACAGAGGGGCCGATGGCATCCATGTTTTTGAGGTGGGAAACATCTATTTTTGGGACGAAAATGCCTGTTGCGAACAATTGTCGTTGGGCATTGTCACAGCTGGATATCTAGGGATGAACAGCTGGCAGGAGCCGCGCATCCAGTCAAACTTCTTCCATCTCAAGGGCGCTTGTGAGGCCATCCTCTCTTTACTGAGGTATGAGCCTGTCGTTTTTTTGCCCGGGCAGCATCCTTCCTTGGAAAAGGAGAGTGCTCTTTCGATCCTGCTAAAAGGAAAAAAAATCGGGTGTATCGGAACTGTGCGCAGAGACATCTGCAACACCTTTTCTGTCAAGGAACCTGTTTGGGCCGCGGAATTGGACCTCAGTGGAATATTCCAAAAACAGCCGAGGCCCTTTGAATATATCCCTGTCATCAAATACCCGAAAGTGGTCAGGGATATTTCTTTCATCGCTGACCGGAAGATCAGCTACCAGGAGATAAAACAGATACTGGAGGAACTTTCCATACCCAACTTGGAGAGATTCGAACTATATGACCGGTTTACCGGTGTTTCGATCCCCGGTGGGAAGGTGAGTTTATCTTTCCGGTTTCTGTACCATCACCCTCAGAGGACATTGCTTGCTGAGGAAGTGGACGGTTTTCAAGAAAAGATCATAAATACCCTATCCAGCAAGTTCGGATTCCAACTGAGGGAAGGAGGGGAAAATTGACAAGTGAACTAGAAAGAATTAAAATTCTAGAGGGAAAAATTTCAAAAGTTGTTGATTATTTGAATAACCTGGTTGCAGAGAACGAGAGACTTAAACAGCAGTTAAAGGAACTGAAAGTAAGCAACAAGGCCCTTTCTGAGAAAGAGAAAAGAGCAGATCAGCTCGACGAGAGCTTAAAGAAATATGAAAACGAAAGGGAGGTCATTAAAGAAAAGATTGAGATTTTAATAAACCAGATCGATCAACTCGGATTATGATTGACAAAATAATTGAAATAGAGATTTACAGACAGAAATATAGAATAAAAGTCAAAGGAGAAGAGGATGAGAAGTACATAAGCCATCTTACTTCGTACGTTGATCAAAAAATGCGAGAAGTCGCTGTCAAATCAAAATCTGTCGATTCTTTAAAGATAGCGGTTCTTGCCGCACTGAATATTGCAGATGAGTTTTTCCTTTCCCAAAAGAAACTGGATCAGCTCAACGAAGTAATAGGGCATATGGAGAGTGAAGTAGAAAGTTTGGAGGTTTTCCTTAAAAAGGATTCAAAGGAATTCGATAAAATCGGTGAAGCAACATAATAGATCGACGGCTAAGGGGAGAGGCAAAAATATAGAACTTGCCCTTGGAAAGAAATGGAAAGATCCAAAAGAGACAACTGGCTAGGGAACCCATTACAGAAGTTTCTCTTAGCACAACAGCTGATTGAGTAAGCATTTGTAACCCTCCTTACTTTCATCTCCTTTGACACCAACAGGAGGTGGTCAAAGTGAATTTAAGTTTAATCATAACACTGGGATTTTTGTTTCTTGTATCCTGTCTCTTGGTCTTTTTGCTGGCCAAGAAACGCTCTGGTGCGAAATCCATACTCAGAGCACAGCAGGAAGCCAAAG
This sequence comes from Candidatus Aminicenantaceae bacterium, assembly GCA_049674205.1. Taxonomy (GTDB): domain Bacteria; phylum Acidobacteriota; class Aminicenantia; order Aminicenantales; family Aminicenantaceae; genus WTAW01. The sequence continues at coordinate 8,242 of JBATYS010000495.1, read as the reverse complement.
ATATTTTGGCAAAGGCCAATGAAGAGGCGGAGAAGATAAAGAGAGAATCCAAGCTCGAGGCCAAGGAAAAATACCTCAATCTGAAAGCAGACTTTGAACGGCAGACCAGAGACCGACTCCGCAAGTTGAATGATATGGAACGGAGGTTGGTGAAAAAGGAAGAGAATCTGGAGAGAAAATTTCAAGTGCAGGAGAAAAAAGAGAGGGATTTTTCGCACAAAGAACAGAGGCTTTACTCCCGTGAGAAGGAGATCGAAGACAAAGAGCGAAAATATGATGGATTGATACAAAAAGGCCTTGAAGAGCTGGAGCGAGTCGCTGGAATATCACAGGATGAAGCCAAGAGGGAACTGCAGAGTAAGGTTGAAGATGAGGCAAAACTCGAAGCTGTCCAGATCCTCCGGAGGATCGAGGAAGAGACTAAAGAAAAAAGCCAGATGATTGCGCGGGACATCATAAGCCAGGCAATTCAGAGGTCAGCAGCGGAACATGTGGTCGAGACCACGGTCTCCGTCGTGGACCTGCCCTCGGATGACATGAAAGGACGGATCATCGGAAGGGAAGGTCGCAACATCCGGGCCTTGGAGCTGGCGACGGGAGTAGACATTATCGTCGATGATACACCCGAGGCCGTTATTCTCTCGAGCTTTGATCCCATTCGTCGGGAAATGGCGCGTCTGGCCATCGAAAAACTTGTTTTGGATGGGAGAATCCACCCTGCACGTATAGAGGAAGTCGTAGAAAATGTCAAAGTCGAGCTGGAGGAAAAACTGAAGCAGGAAGGAGAATCTGCTGTCCTCGAGCTCAGGCTTCAGAACATCCACCCTGAACTCATCAAGCTCTTGGGCAAGCTGAAATATAGGACGAGCTATGGCCAGAATGTCCTCCAGCACTCTAAGGAGGTGGCCCTTTTATCGGCTTTGATGGCCAAGGAGTTGGGAGTAGACCCCATAGTGTCAATGAGAGCAGGGCTTTTGCACGATATCGGCAAGGCTGTGGATAGAGATGTTGAGGGGACTCATACGGAACTGAGCGTTGAGCTGACAAAGAAATACGGAGAAAAAGAAGCTGTTTATAAGGCTATTGCCTCACACCATCGGGATGTGGATTTTCCCTCGATAGAAGCGGTGCTGATCCAGGCCGCGGACACTCTTTCAGCGGCCCGGCCGGGTGCAAGGAGAGAGCTTCTTGAGTCCTACATCAAACGGCTGGAAAAGCTAGAGGAAATCGCCAATTCTTATGAGGGCGTGGCCAAAGCGTATGCCTTGCAGGCTGGAAGAGAGATCAGGATCATCGTCGAAAGCCAGAAGATATCTGATGACAAGGCAGCCTTGGCAGCCAAAGAGATCGCCGAAAAGATCAAAGAGGAGTTGGATTATCCAGGACAGATCAAGGTCACTGTGATCAGAGAAATGAGGGCTGTCGAATATGCCCGATAAGATCATCGTTCTTTTTATCGGAGACGTCATCGGTCGTCCCGGGCGCAGAGCCCTGAAACAGCACATATCGTCCTTGGTCCGGAAATACAACCCGTCTCTCATCATCGCAAACGCAGAAAACGCAGCTGGAGGGATTGGGCTCACGGAAAAGATCGCTCAAGAGCTTTTCGAGAGCGTGGACGTGCTGACTTCCGGGAATCACATCTGGGATAAGAAAGAAGCCCTTGAGTTGCTCGAGAAGGATCCAAGAATTTTGCGACCAGCAAATTATCCTCCCCAAAACCCCGGGCATGGAGCGTATGTGTTTGCGGACGATCAGGGCCGGAAGATCGGAATCCTAAACCTCCAGGGGCGGGTCTTCATGGAACCGATCGATTGCCCCTTTCAAGTGGCCGATCGAGAATTGGAGACGCTCAGAGATATTACTCCTGTGATATGCGTGGATTTTCATGCCGAAGCCACTTCCGAGAAGCAGGCCCTGGGATGGTATCTGGATGGGAAGGTCTCTGCCGTAGTGGGCACACACACCCATGTTCCCACTGCGGACGAAAGGATCCTTCCGGGAGGGACGGCATATATCACAGACCTTGGTATGGTGGGGGGTTACAATTCTGTGATCGGGATCAAGAGAGATCAAGCCGTCTTGAGGTTTCTCTCTTCTCGGCCCCAGCGGTTTGAACCGAGCAAAGAGGGGATGCTCTTTTCGTTCCTCTGTGTGGAAATGGATGCTCAAACCGGGAAAGCCTTGAGTATCCAGAGAGAAAGCCTGATTGAGAGCCATGAAGGATACTAATAGCCAGCCTCAGCCAGACAGGGTCTACACTGTTACAGAGATCACACGGCTGATCAAACAGGAGCTGGAGAGCGCGTTTCCACTTATTTGGGTAGAGGGGGAGATCTCCGATCTTACCCGTGCCCACTCGGGTCATGTGTACCTCGCTCTGAAAGACGAGAAGTGCAAGCTTGAAGCGGTCATCTGGCGGTCAACGGTTCAAAAGGTTCCTTTTAAGCTGGAGAATGGGCTCCAGGTTGTTTGTAAAGGCCAGATCAATGTGTATGAGCCACGAGGACAATATCAGATCATCGTTAATGCTGTAGAACCCAAAGGAATAGGAGCCCTCCAACTGGCATTTGAGCAGCTCAAAGAAAAACTCAACAAAGAGGGGCTTTTTGATCCCGAAATCAAGAAAACACTTCCGCTCTTTCCTAAGAAGGTGGGAGTTGTCACTTCCCCTAGAGGGGCCGCCCTTGTTGATATCATCCGGACTCTCGAGAGGAGGTTCGCTAAACTCCACATCCTGATCTATCCTGTCAGAGTCCAGGGAGAAGGAGCTGCTGAGGAGATCGCGGAAGGATTAGAGTATCTGGGAAGCCTTCCGGATGTGGATGTGATCATCGTTGGTCGAGGCGGGGGGGCCATGGAGGACCTCTGGGCCTTCAATGAGGAGATCGTAGCACGTGCCATCTACGCGTGCCCTATCCCTGTCATTTCAGCGGTTGGCCACGAGGTCGATTTTACCATATCCGATTTTGTAGCCGATATCAGAGCTTCCACTCCTTCTGCGGCTGCAGAGATAGTCGTCGAGAAAGAGCAGGCGTTCCAAGAGTGGATAAAAAACTTGGAAAAACGCATGAACCACCATGTGAAATACCTGCTGCAGGAACAAAAAAACAACGTCCTGAGCCTCATCCATCACCAGGCCTTTCAAAATTTTAAGCTGAGGTTGCTCAACCTCTCTCAGAGGATTGATGAACTGGAAGCAGCCGCAGGACAGAGTATTCAAGACATGCGTCAATGGATCCTTGAAAGGAAATCGCGAACTGCTCTATATGAAGAAAAAATGTCTGGTTTGATCCGCGGAACGATCCAGAATTTAAAAGCTCTCTGGGGAAAACTATCCGTTGAGTTGGACAGCTTGAGTCCATTGAACATTTTAAAAAAAGGTTACACTCTGTGCTGGAAGGACGGAAGCCAGGACCTTATCCGGCAGATCGATGAGGTCTCAGAGAAGGAAAAGATCACGGTCAGTTTTCTCAAAGGTGAGCTTAGCTGCATAGTCCAAACGGTAGACCCAAGTAAGAAAATCGAATCACGTTTTGCTGACCGAAAAACGTGAAACGTGAAAAGGATAAAGTGAAAACTTGACTGGATTGGAAAGAATTATAGTATAGGATGATGATTCTGATGACAGCTTTAGGAAAAAATGACTCTTTGCGTAATGCATTTTATGTTTCACATCGTGAGAGGGAGTGAAGGGATGAGTGAAAAGAATTTTGAGAATTCTCTGGCTGAGTTAGAAAAAATTGTGGAAAAAATGGAGGAAGGGGGGCTTTCGCTCAATGAATCTCTCTCCCTTTTTGAAAAAGGGGTGAAACTGGCGAGGTATTTGAGAGAAGAACTGGACAAGGCCGAGAAAAAGATCGCCATCCTGCTGAAAGATGAAAAGGGGGAGATAAAAGAGGAACCCTTTTCTCTTTCAGATGAGGAAGAGGAAATAAAAGACTCCGAGAGCGAGGAGAATTCCGGTTCTGGGGGCGACGAAGAACTCCCCTTTTAAAGGATCATGAGCATCGAACTCCGGTTAATCCAAAAAAAGGAAGCGATCGATAGAGAGCTGGAAACTATCCTCTCTCACGGCGATTCCCTTCTTTCTCAGGCGATGAGATATTCTGTTTTGGGAGGAGGGAAGAGGTTCCGCCCTCTTCTTCTTTTGTGTTCGGGGGAGGAATTTGGTGTCCGCACAGAGGACGCCCTGCCTTTTGCCTGCGCGGTGGAGCTTATCCACAATTATTCTCTGGTCCATGATGACCTTCCATCTATGGACGATGATGATTTCCGCAGAGGGAAACCTACCTGTCATAAGGCTTTTGGGGAAGACATTGCACTCCTGACCGGTGATGCTCTTTTGACGTTAGCTTTTGAGGTCATAACATCTGCTCATCTTGAGATGAGCCCTGATACGAAAAAAGAACGGGCGATCGCGGAGCTGAGCAAGTATGCAGGTACTGAAGGAATGATCGGGGGTCAACTTTTGGATATCACTCTCTCACCGGACACGATCTCCAAAGAGCTTTTCCATGAGCTCATACAGAAAAAAACGGGTGCGCTGATCACAGCCTCTGTGAGAATCGGGGGGATCCTGGGCGGTGTAAATGAATCCCGGATGGAAGCCATCACCCAATTTGGCGAAAACATCGGGTTGGCCTTTCAGACTAAAGATGACCTGTCGGATGCTATAGTGGACGCTCAGAGGGCAGATGTCTTCAGGCCCAATTCCGTTTCTCTATTCGGCCTTGATAAGGCGAGAGAGAGGCTGGATACATTTGTCTCAGATGGTCTGCAGGCACTCGAAAGAGGAGCGGTTGCTTCTGAAGAGCTTCGCTTTCTTGCCAAGAAGCTCTTGATTGTGAAAAATAAGGTAAAAAATGAACACAATTCTTGACCGCATTAAAAGCCCCAAGGACCTGAAAGATTGTTCCATGAAGGAGCTCTCTCAGCTGTCCAAGGAGATCAGGTCGCTGATCATAGAGGTCGTCTCCAAGAATGGAGGGCATCTTTCACCCAATTTGGGTGTTGTCGAGATGACGATCGCCCTCCACTATGTCTTTGACACACCGGAGGATAAAATTATCTGGGATGTCGGTCATCAGTGCTATACTCACAAGATCATAACGGGGAGAAAAGATCAATTCTCCACTCTCCGTCAGTTGGATGGCCTGTGTGGTTTTCCCTGCCGTGAGGAAAGCGAGCATGATATCTATAACACGGGACATGCATCCACGGCGCTTTCTGCCGCCCTTGGGATGGCTGTGGCCCGGCACAAAGAGAATAAAACACACCAAGTGGTGGCGGTTGTCGGGGATGGAAGCCTGACGGGTGGAGTGGCCTGGGAGGCCCTCAATCAGATCGGCCATCTTCGCGAGAAATTGATCATTGTTCTCAACTACAACGAGATGTCTATCTCGCTCAATGTCGGCGCCATGTCCAAGTACCTCTCCTATCTTGTATCAGGGCAGCATTATCTGCGGATGAAGGATCATGCAAAGACGATTCTGAAGGCCATTCCCGCTGTGGGATGGCCCATGATCAAAGCTGGACGTGCGATCGAAGAAGTCATCAAAAAAACGTTTTTTCCAGGTTTGCTCTTCGAGGAATTGGGCATCCGCTATATCGGTCCCGTTCAGGGACACAGTCTCGGCTCATTGATCGAGGTGTTTAAGGATGCTAAGGCCTATGAGGGACCTGTGCTGATCCTCTGTGTCACCAAGAAGGGCAAGGGGTATCCTCCCGCACAGAGCAATCCTGCCAAGTATCATTCCGCATCTCCCTTTGATATCCAGACAGGAGAGTCGATAAGCACGGATAAGAGGATGACCTATTCGACTGTTTTTGGAGAGGCCGTGGTTAAATTGGCTGAGAAGGATGAAAAAGTTGTGGCGATAACAGCGGCCATGCCCGACGGGACCGGCCTTCGGGATTTTTCCCAACGGTTTCCGGACCGCTTTTTTGATGTAGGGATTGCGGAGCAGCATGCTGTCGATTTTGCCACAGGATTAGCCCTTAGCGGGTATAAGCCGGTGGTGGCCATCTACTCCACATTCCTGCAGCGAGCATACGACCAGCTTTACCATGATGTCTGCCTCATGGACATGCCTGTCGTTTTCGCTCTCGACCGCTCGGGAATCGTTCCGGATGATGGCCCCACTCATCAAGGTATCAATGATATCGTTTATCTCAGGCATCTTCCTAACATGATCGTTATGGCCCCGAAGGATGAGAATGAACTGCGACACATGCTGAAATCTGCCCTCTCTTACGGCCATCCCGCCTCAGTGAGATTTCCCAAAGGAAAGGTCGTCGGTGTCGCTCAAGATGAGACGTTGGAGGTGATCCCTCTTGGCAAGGGAGAGCTTCTCAAAGAGGGAAAAGACCTGCTTATAGCCTTCGGGAGCTTGGTCCATCCTGCTTTAGAGGCTGCAAACAAGCTTGAGGACGACGGGATCGAGCTGGCTGTTGTAAATGCGAGATTTGCCAAACCTTTGGACGAAGAGTTGATCCTTTCCTATGCGAGTTCCGGAAATGTTGTTATTACCGTGGAGGAGGGAGTCACTTCAGGGGGGTTTGGCAGTGCGGTCAGGGAGCTTTTGGATCGTAAAAAGATATTTGATGTCCGATTTAAATCCATCGGACTTCCCGATGAGATCTATCCTCTCGGAAAAACCGACCAGGTCAAGAAGATGTTTAAGCTTGATCCCGATGGGCTTGCCCAACAAATACGGCAATTTTATGGAAAGTAGCGCGGTGGTCGCCGTCTTTCAGTGTCCACAAGTCCCAAGAGTTTCATCGGCATACTATCTGTGCCTCAAAAGACGAACAGAAAACAATGAAAGACAGGGCGGATAAGATCGTTGTCAACCGGGGATTGGCTGAAAGCCTTCACAAGGCACAAGCCCTCATCTTAGCGGGCTTGGTCTATTCTGAAAAAGGACGTGTGGAAAAACCCGGACAATTGGTTCCTGTTGGAGCGGAGATCTTCCTTAAAGAGACGATGCCTTATGTAGGCCGGGGCGGGTTGAAATTGATAGAAGCCTTGGGGTATTTTGAGATCGCACCTGAGGACAAGATCGCTGCCGATTTGGGCTGTTCGACCGGGGGATTCACGGATTGCCTGCTGAAAGAGGGCGCAAAAAAAGTCTACGCTGTCGATGTGGATACTCGACAGATCGATGTGAATTTGAGAGAGAATCCCAGAGTCGTTCTTATTGAGAAAAACGCCCGTTATCTTGAACGAGATGACTTCCCGGATCCTCTCGATCTTATCACCCTGGACCTCTCCTTCATCTCCGTTCTCAAAGTCTTGCCCGCCATTAAAAAGATCTTAGGAAATGGGGAGCTCATTGCCCTTATCAAACCTCAGTTCGAAGTGGGGAAAGGACAGGTCGGAAAGGGAGGGATTGTCCGGGATCCCGATCTGCATGAAGAAGTTCTGCAGGGGATCCTTCAGCAAGTCGGCAGGATGGGATTCCTGGTCCAGGGTTTGATGAAGACGTCTGTACGGGGGCAGAAGGGCAATCGAGAATTCTTTGTCCACTGGTCCTTGCATAAAGAAACATTGACCATTGCACAGGCCCAGAAATTAATCAAGGAGGCTGTTTGGGATGGATAACATCAAACGAGTGGGTTTTGTGATCAAACCTCATGCACCTCGAGTGGAAAAAATACTGGTGGAATTGATCCAGTATTTTGAGGCCAGGGGGATAGAGTGCATTCTGGAAGATGTGGCCGCGCTGAAACTCCAGCGCAGTGATGGAGTGCCGCGAGAGAATGTCCCCGAGAAAGTGGATCTCGTTATCGTAATAGGAGGGGATGGAACCCTCTTGAGCGTCGCTCATTTAGCGGCTCAGAAGAACGTCCCGGTTATGGGAGTCAACTTGGGGAGGCTCGGTTTTTTGACAGAAGTCCCGCTCGATGAGATGTACTTGACTATTGATGCTTTTTTAGAAGGGAACACAAAAATTATCAGTCCTCGACAGATATTGGAGGCAGACACAAAGGGGGGCACCTTTTACTGCTTGAATGATCTTGTGATCAACAAAGGGGCCCTCGCCCGGATGATCCAGTGTGCCATTTGGATCGACGGGAAAGAGATAGCCACATCCAAAGCCGACGGCCTCATCATCTCGACACCTACGGGCTCAACGGCCTATTCCCTGTCTGCAGGTGGTCCCATTATCCAACCCAATATTCCGGCCTTTATCATTACTCCCATCTGTCCTCACACGCTTTCTTTCCGCTCGATGGT